>JAYTMW010000152.1:0-18419 GCA_043728105.1 Saprospiraceae bacterium
CCCTCAGTATTTTGGGCAAAATGGGTCGTATTTTCTGAAATTAATTGCTGATACCATGCTACGCCTTGCGCATCGAGGTTAGTAGTAGGTTCATCTAAAAGCAAAATGGGGGTATCGGCACAGATGGCTAAAACCAATTTTAGACGTTGTTTCATGCCCGAAGAAAAGAATCGTATTTGCTTATTTACGGATTTTTGAAAGCCCAATATTTCTACTAAGTCTTTGATAATCAATCCTTTACGCAGTGTTTTAAACTTGAAATAGTAACCAATAATCTCTTCCAACGTCATTTCTTCAATCAAATCAATGTAGGGTGCGGCGTAGCTGATGTGCTTGTAAATGTCTTCTACGGCTAATACTTTTTTATCCTTTTCGGTAAAAGAAATTGTACCCATAGAAGGCGAAAGATGCCCGCTCAACACCTTCATAAAAGTAGATTTTCCAGAACCATTAGGCCCTAAAATAGCATAGCTTTCACCTTGTTGAAAGGTTTGTGAAACGCCCTTGAAAATCCATTCGTAGCGAAATCGTTTACCGATGTTGTCCAATGCAATTTGTATCATAAATCAGTTGTAACTGTTTAATCTGTATTCCAAAAGTATAAATACTGAGGGGGTACGACAAAGGACACTTTCCGTGAAAAAGTGTCCTTTGCGTTAACCAAAATTCTATTCATTTTATTTAAAAATTCTATTCATTCTGATCTTATTCTTCACTACTTTTATGATTCCCTTTACCATTCATCGTCCTATAACCTTTTATCATGCCCCTTGAAGATTGTTCAAGAAAAGACAGAATCGTTTGTTTTTCTATGGTCGGCGGCAAATCATTTTCAATGCGTTCCATGGCTTGACGCACGTTGTAGCCTTCGACAAAAAGCACTCGATAAATATCTCTAATGCCATCAATTTGTTTTGATGAATATTGTCTCCGTTTCAAACCCACTCGATTAACGCCCGCATACGCCAAAGGCTCTCGTGCCGCCGTAATGAAAGGTGGAATATCCGCTCGAACCAGCGAACCACCGCCTACCATAACATCTTGACCAATTTTCACAAACTGATGCACTGCCGCCATGCCACCAATGCGGGCAAAATTACCAATGTCAATGTGACCCGCCAGCGTTACGTTGTTTGCTAAAATAACATTATCACCAATCACGCAATCGTGTGCTACGTGCGCATACGCCATCACGAGGCAATTTTTGCCAATAATGGTGCGCCAACTCGCCGTAGTACCTATGTTTAAAGTACAATATTCGCGAATAATCGTATTGTCGCCAATTTCGAGAAAAGTACGCTCACCTCTATATTTCAAATCTTGGGGAATAGAACCAAGGATAGCTCCTTGAAAAATCTTACAATTTCGACCCACCCGTGCGCCATTCATCACGCTTGCATGGGACGCTATCCATGTACCATCGCCAATTTCTACGTCACTTTCGATGACACAGAAGGGGCCAATGGTAACATTTTTACCAATTTTGGCATCGGGATGAACGACACTCAAATTACTTATATTCATTTCTACAGTCAAGTCGTATAGATTTGGTTGTTCGTCGTGAGCATGATGGCCCCTCAGTATTTCTGCCGTTTTTACCATAAGAATTTTGATTTATAAACCTGTTAGAAAAGAAATTTAATGATGAATTATGAATGATAAATGATGAATCATTTATCTTAATCCAAAGATTACTCTTTTTTAAGACACGTTATAAACGCTAAACCCTCATTATTCGTGTACTGAGTTTTAAATAATTCTTTATTTGTGTTGCGCAATAACTTTGTCTGAGTTGTATGACGTTTATTTCAGACAAATCGTGACAAATAATCGCTATTTTTTTTCAAAAATGATAAGTGTGCTAAAGTCAAAGTAGTTTTCGGACTCCCGACTCAAGGTCTCAGTTGCCTCCATCTTCAGATTGGGGCGAAATAGAAAATTAACTATTTCAATCCCCCATCTGAAGATGGAGGCAATTGAGACAAGAAATGGCAAACCGAAAACCACTTTCACCACAGTATGACTAATCAGAAATAAAATTATCCGTTTATAACTAATTGGTAATCAATTTTTTACAAATTTTTAATTTAAGAATGCGTTACTCTTTTTTGAATAATTGCCGTCAATTCCGCTTCTGATACTATCTTATTGCCCACATAGCAATACGCTTGCATGTGAACAATGCCTCTACGAATCGGCTCAATCAAATGTAATTTGAAAAGCAAAGTATCGCCGGGCATTACTTTTTCTTTAAATTTACAATTATCTATCTTTAAAAAATAAGTATCCCATAATTCATCGCCAGGCGTATTGGCTAAGGCTAAAATGCCTCCTGTTTGTGCCATTGCTTCCACTTGCATCACGCCCGGGAAAACGGGATTGTCGGGAAAATGACCTTGAAAAAACCACTCATTCATCGTCACGTTTTTCATGCCCACCACGGTTGATTCCGTCAGTTCCAAAATCTTATCCACCATGATAAAAGGAAAACGATGCGGCAGCAATTTCGCAATCTGATTGATGTCGAAATGAGGCTTGGCGTTAGGGTCGTAAGTAGGCACACCCGCCAATTTTTTCGCATCCAAATAATGCTTTTTCAATATTTTTGCGAAAGCCACATTTGCCGTATGCCCTGGCTTCGTGACTATGACTTTTCCTTTTATAAATTTGCCCATCAAAGACAAATCACCAATCACATCCAAGAGTTTATGACGGGCAGGTTCGTTGGAGAAACGCAATTCAGTGGTGTTCAAAACACCTTCACGCCTAATACCTACCGACGATTTATTGAGTTTTTTAGCCAGAATTGTCAATTCTTCCTCACTCATCGCATTATTTGCAATCACAACGGCATTGTCAATATCACCACCTTTTATCAAACCTTGCGACAGCAAATGCTCTAACTCATGGACAAAAACAAAGGTTCGGGCAGGTGCAATTTCGGTCTGATAAGTCGAAAATACTGAGGGGGTATGCTCATACGTAGCGTATTGCAAACCCAAAACAGGCGAGTTAAAATCAATCATCACCGTGAAAGACGTTTCATCGGCGGGCATGACTTGATATTCCGCCCCTGTGGCTTCATCTTTATAATGAATAGGTGTTTTTATGTCAAAAATATCACGTTCAGCCTCTTGTTCTACGATGCCACTTTGAAGCAAAACGTCCACAAAAGGCAGCGATGAGCCATCCAAAATGGGCACTTCCACGCCATCCACTTGAATCAAAATATTGTCTAAGTCGAGACCAACCAAAGCGGAAAGGGCATGTTCAACGGTGTGAACCTGCGCATCTTCTTGTTGAAGCGTAGTACCTCGATTGGTAGAAATGACCTTAGAAACATCCGCCTGAATGATAGGCATACCTTCAAGGTCAATTCGTTGAAATTTAAAACCATGCCCCTCGGGTGCGGGTTGAAAAGTCAGCGTCACTTCTTGTCCTGTGTGTAGTCCAATTCCTTTTATCGTTGCCGCAACTTTAATGGTACGTTGTTTCATACGTTTTTATACAGGCTTTATGTGTATCTAATAATTCGCAAAGGTAAAAAAAGAGATTGAGTAACAATTAAAAATTTAAAATTAAGAAATAAAAATTTAACCCGTTGAAAATCAGCTATTTATGATTTAGAAGATTTCGAGTTGTGCCCAAATGTAAATGAGTTATTGAGTAATTTATATTTGAGTTGTTATTTTTATCTTAAAACGTTTATATTTGTACTCTTAAATTTGAAAAAATAGAAATACAAAAATGGAAATACAATTAAAAATACACGCAACTGATTTTAATCAAGATATTATTGATAAAATCCGTCAATTTCTTGCTCTAAATGGTGAGAGCGATTTAGTAATCAACATAAAACCTAAAAAAAAGCAATTTCCGAAAGAAACAAGTGAGGAGTATTTCAAACGCCTCGACAATGCTATTGCACACCTCGATAAAAATAAATCCATCCAATTTTCAACTACCGAATTTCAAGAATTTGCGCAAGCTAAATTATGAGAAAAATTATCTTTGAACAAGATGCCTTCGAGGATTTCACTACTTGGGCTGAAATTGATAAAAAGGTATTCAAACGTTTGTATAAACTTATCATTGAAACATCCCGTGAACCATTCAAAGGAACAGGTAAACCCGAACCTCTGAAAGGAAACTATAAAGGATGTTGGAGTCGGAGAATCACTGATGAACATCGCTTAATATATCGTGTTTCACAAGATAATCTTGAAATTGTATCTTGTAGAGGGCATTATGAATAAAATAAAAATGTATTTAGTGAGCAAAATTTCAGGCGATATTTTTTTAAAATGGAAGATAAAATTCTTATTATCTCTTTAAAATAATTGGAATTCGACCTATTAAGTCATTGAAAAATCTTCGATTTTCATTGTTTTGGGTACTATCAACTACTCCAACTATTGAATTTATTTTATACGTAGAATGTTTTTCTAATGATATATCTGAATCCGATTTTACCTCTTGTAATGATTTTTTGTATTTATAATTCCATTCTTCAACATTTACATCGCCATTTTCAGAGAAAATAAGTTTTGATTCAAAACGTCCACCCGCACCATAAAACTTAGCATCAATTATTTTCAATTTTCCCTTAGAATAATGACATTTTGCCTCACATCCTTCTGAACTCAAATCGTAAATATCATAGGTAATCATAGTGTCTTTTTCATTTACTTTTGATAATATTGTATAGTCAACTTTTGATTGATTTGATTCGGAAAATTCTTTCAAAATGTGCTGACTATCATAAATCAAAAATGGGTCAAACAATGAATCTTTGAAAACAATTAATGAATAATAGGCAACGGTATCAGCTTGAGGAGAGTACATAATTGAATTTAAGTGCGCTTTTTTTACAATTTTTCCATTTTCATACAAAAACTCATGTTCATAGTGTATAATATCAAATTGCATACTTGAATTAGAAATCCCATTAGGGTAAATTAACACTAAGGTATCGTTTTTAATTTCAAAATCTTTGGGTTTAGGAGACATCTTTCCTACCAACACGCCAACAAAATTATTGGGTATTATGTGTTTCACAATTTTAATATGCTTCTTCTCATTTTGACAAGAAAAAGCTAATGAAAGGAGTGTAATGAAAATAAAAAATTTACCCATTGATAGTTAGTTGATTTTAAGTGTTAAGACAAAATTATTTAGCATAAACTTTGACAAAGTGAAGGAACTTTGTCAAAGTAGAAAATTGTTGAAAATCATCTACTTACATGCGTTTTAACTTAGTTTTTGACTTTGACAAAGTTCCTTTACTTTGTCAAAGTTCATGCTAAATAATTTTGTCCAAGCACTTATAAATGATTAAAATACTGAGGGGCCTACCATCAATTCGTATCAGGATCTTTAATCCCCGGTTGCTTCAATTCTCGACCATTTTTCTCCTTCTTAACCATCACCCGCACATCTTCCAACAGCTTTTTAGCATCATAAAGCACACCATCTTTCATCGTGTATTTTACGCCACCATAGCGCACAACTTCATTTTTTTCATTGAGCTTAATTGCGCCAACACCATACAAAACTTGTAGATTTTCTAAAGGATTTTCTTCTAAAATGACAAAATCAGCCAATTTCCCAACTTCAACTGAACCCAAATCTTTATCCACGCCCAAGGCTTCTGCCCCATTCAAAGTGGCGGAACGAATGATTTCCAAAGGGTGAAAACCTGCCTCACGCAGCAATTCCATTTCTCGCACAAAAGAAAAACCATATAGTTGAAAAATGAACCCAGAGTCCGTCCCGACAGTCACACGACCACCTCGGTTTTTAAATTCGTTCACAAAAATCATCCACAAACGGTAGTTTTCTTTCCAAGCCACTTCTTGTTCTGTTCCCCAACCGTTCCAATATGAGCCGTGCGAAATGCGGCTTGGCATATAAAATTGCCACAATTTTGGCATCGTATATTCCTTGTGCCACTCCGCCATGCGAGCCCTCATCACGTCTCGATTTGCTTCATAAATATTAAAAGTAGGGTCAATCGTGAAGCCCAATTTTATGAGCGAATCCATCACCATATTCCATTTTGGGGAATAGGGTGCTGCCGCTTGTTTCCACAATTTGCCCGCTTCTTCAAACCGATTTGTCTCATTTTGATAATTATACTGAGGGGGGTATTGCTGCACCGTTTTATTATCGAACAAGGCTTCGGGCAAGCCATACCAATGTTCCATGGTCGTCAAACCCGCTTTGGCGGAGTTCAAAACATTCCAACGAGCCACATCCATTTGCGCATGGTGACAGGCTGAACGGAGTCCTAATTTCTTATTTTCATCCAAAGCCGCCGCCATCACATCGGGATTTGCGCCAAAAAACTTGATGCCATCCGCACCCTTTTTGGCATTTTCACGCACCCACAAACGAGCCTGTTCAGCCGTGGCAATCACATCTTCGCTGCCCATGCCAAACGCCGTGTAAGCCTTGATGCGAGGAGCTGTTATTTCATTTTTTTCACTTTTAGCTTTTTGGTCAAGCACCCAATCCAAACCATTGCCCGCCGAAGGGTCACGAATGGTTGTGATGCCATGCCCCATCCACAATTTGAACACATATTCTGCATCTGCCCCTTGCGCACGTCCACCTATGTGACCGTGCATGTCTATGAACCCAGGCAACAAATAATGTCCTGTGAAATCATATTCTTTCCCGCCTTCTTTGAGTTTCGGTCGTCCTTTTGGGTCAATGGGCGTATTCGGATAACCAACGGTTCTGATTTCTTTGATACGATTTTTTTCTACCACAATATCCACTGGCCCAATCGGTGGCGCACCCGTGCTGTTGATGAGCGTAACGCCCCTAATGATGACCTGTGTGTAAGGCCCATCGCCTTCCGCACGAGGCGGTGCTTTTTGCACTTGGGCTTGCGCTAAAACGTTGATAATCAATAAGATAAGAAATGTGTAGATATTTTTTTTCATAGTAAATGTTGGATTTTAATTCGCTGAATGGGTGAATTTAAAGAGAGGAATTGAGAAAATATAATAATTGTCTTTTTGGTTTGAAAAATTAGATGAAAAGGGGAATTAACCATTAAAATACTGAGGGGGTAATCAATCTTACTATAACCAAAATATAGCTTGTAAAAGCGACTGATTATAGATAAGTTTTGAGCAACTTTAAAAAAAGCAATTCTTTTATTCCGAAAGATATAAGGAAAATCATTTGGAAATCTAATAAAGTTCTTTTGTCAAAAAAGTAATTTATTTAAATAACTTTGCAATAACTTTTATAAAACGCATTATATGTTGCAAAAATATAACGAGATATTATAATGAAAATCAAGTCTTTAATATTACAAAATTATAAAAAATTTACATCATCTAAAACCCTTTCATTTTGTAATTCTGATGGAGAAGTAAATGATGTAACACTAATTTTGGGAAATAATGGTAGCGGAAAATCTTCTGTGTTACAAGCAATAACTTTATTAGTTGCAAGCGTGACAAGAGAAAAATTTAGCCCAGAAAATTTGGATTGGCCAGGCTATGATTACAGGCATTTACAAACTGGAGCTTTACCCCCAAAGGTGGAAGCAAAAATAATTTTTAGCGAACAAGAACGACGCACCACACAAGAGTTCGCTAAACAATTAATAGACAAAGGTGTCAAACTTGGTACTCCTCCTAATATACCAGAAATTACCCTTTCCTTAGACTACCAAAATAAAAAAGTAATAACTCGTGGTGGACCAAATGCTTATTATCAATTTAGTGGGCATCAGTACGCTAAAAGATTAGCCCCATTAACAGCAAATAAAACCACTTTATTTGAAGAAGTCGGTAACATTTATTGGTATAATGAACAAAGAAACGCATATAGTTTGAGTAATTTGTTGGATAATGAGATTCCTCAAATTGATTTTATCCGAAGTTTTTTGGCAAATGCTTATAGCTACCATTTAGCCGTTACTGAAAAGAATAGACCAATCAGGCAAGGAGAATTTGATTTTTATGATAAACTTCAATCTCTATACAAAATCATGTTTCCCAATCGAGAATTTGTTGGGGCTGCACCTGATTTCAATCTTTATGAGCAGTCCAAAGTACCTGATTTTTTCCTGTCAGACGGAAAAAATCAATATGAACTTTCTGGCATGTCGGCTGGCGAGCGTGCCATTTTTCCAATTTTGATGGATTTTACACGTTGGAACATCAATAATTCGATTATTATTATTGACGAAGTTGAATTACATCTTCATCCTCCTTTACAACAAATTTTAGTACGAGCATTATCAAAATTAGGTACCAACAATCAATTTATTATCACGTCACATTCAAACACCGTAGCAGCAATGTTTGATGAAAACGAAAACCAAATAATAAGATTATCTAATGAGTAAAACTGTCAAAATTTATTGTGAAGGCAAAAAAGGGAGTCACGATTACGATATTTTAGAGAAAATAGTATCTGATTTAAACGTAAGTATTCAGCCTATTGGAAGCAAGAAAGGTGCTGGCAGTGCTATTCAAGTTTATGAACAATTAGCTGAAAAATCAGATTCATATTTGTTTTTTAGGGACCGTGACTTTGATGTTCCTGTCCCACCTATGCCCTCTTTAACTATGGATAATTATACATATTTTAGTTATCGTACAACTATTGAAAACTATCTATTCAATAAAACACAATTTCATGATTTTGTTTTAAAAAACAACTTACAAAGTAGATATCAACTCAATAATTATGTTGATGTTGAAAATGTATTTATTCGAGCTGCAAAGGCAATCTCATATTATCAAGCAATTAGACATACGATGGGAAAAATGAGAATCCCTACAGACTTTGGGACTACTTGGTTAACAACAGGAAGTGGAAGCCTGCCTAACTTAGAAGAGCTTGAAAGCAAAGACTACTGCAAAGAAAAAGCATGGGAAAAAGTTAAAGCGGCAAAAAGTCAAACTGATAGATGGACAGAACAAGAGTTTAATAATCTTTTGGAATCATTTTTTAAGATATTTGAAGATGAAACATTTTATTCAAATTCGGATTTTTTAATTTGGTTTCAAGGTAAAGACTTTTCTACAGCATTGAGTAGATTACTTCCAGAGTTTCCTATGAAATCATATTATAAATTTGCAAAAGAATATTTTGACTTTACTCAATTTGACGACTTGGTTGAATTTCAAAAGTTAGTAAAAAATCGAATAGAATAAAAGCCTATCTTGATTTGAAAAACTTTGAACTTTAATATGATGCGTGAAGAAGTATTGTAAAAGCTAAAATACTGAGGGGTGATCAATTTTACATCTTCCTTTCCCGCTTAATCCGCTCCAAATTCTCCAACCCTTTCTCGCTCAAAATTTTAGTCAATTTAAAACCAATTGATGGAAAAAAATTACCCAATTTAGCCGTCAATCCCCTACCCTTTGGCACTAAAATTTCTACTTCTTTGTGCGCTAAAGCACGTTTAAAAACAGCATGTTCGATGTCTTCAACTGTCAAATATTTTTTACCCGAAAAGCTCAACGCTGAGGCTTTATAATCCAATTGCAACGTCAACATATCAGTGTCCACAAGGTCTTGACAAACGACCGAAAGATGTACACCATATTGTTGCAATTCAGGCACAACCGCCAATGAAAAACCACGGGTCGCATATTTTGAAGCGGAGTAAACAGCCAAGCCATTTATGGGCGCAACGCCCGCCAACGAAGCAATATTGATGATGTGACCACTACCCTGTTCTATCATCAAATCGGCAGCGTATTTTGTGCCATACATCATGCCCTTAGAATTCACATCTATCTGATAATCAATGGTTTGCACATCTAAATCTTTTAAAAATGAAGGCATAACCACGCCAGCATTATTTATGCAAATGTCCAATTTTCCGTATTTTTTCTTTATTTTTTCTTTAAGCAATTGCCATTCTTGAGGTTTAGTTACATCAAGTTTTTCAAGGTGTACCCCCTCAGTATTTTCAAGATTAGAAGTTGTATTCCACCCTTTTTCCAACAATTCAAAATCAATATCAGTGGCAATAACTTGAAAATTTTTAGCTAAAAAACATTGAGCCAAATGTCTGCCTATGCCTTTCGCTGCGCCTGTTATGAGGATTATTTTTTTATTCATTTTATAATCAAAAAAGATGAAATTTTAGAAATAAAAATAAGAGTTGAATATCAAATTTTCGAGGAATTAAATGGCTTTTCTAATTCAATTGGTGGACAAATTGCAAGTATAAAAATTAATACAAAAGTTCCCCAAGTTATGAGTTTATAATATTGCCCATATTGATAAAATTGTTTGCCAACAATGCCATCGGTCGAGACCGTTGTTAATATAAAAACGAGGGTCATTAAGCCGATTAAAAGTCGAAATTTCATACCTCTTTTCATGCTCATTATATAGAAAACAATGTAGCTAAAAGCGGGTAACAGAAGAGCAAAAGCATACTTCATTTGTTGCGGAAAAAGCAACGGAATCACCATCAAAAGATAGCTCACTTCCCACATAAATTGGTAAGCAGAAACGGCTTTTTTGAAAGGTTTTGATTGTAGAAAATAAAGTGTCAAAGCAATAAAAAACAAGCGAAAACCAAGCAATAACCCAATAATTTGGTTTGAATTGAGGGCAATAAAGTGTCTTCTTAAACCATATCTCACTATAAAATCACTAAAAAAAGCGGGTACAAAGGCGGATAAACCATGTGTGGATTCATCGCCCGAATTTTGCTTTAAAGTAAACTCCATGTTGGTGGGATTAACAATACGCCACCATTCGTCTAAAATTTGTAAAAAACCATCTTTTCCGTAAACAAAAATGGGTAAAGAATTTAATACTAAAATAAAAAAAATCGTTAAAAAAGTTTCTTTAAAATAGGCTCGATAAATGAGATAAGGCAAAATAACTAAGGGCAATAATTTGATGCTGATAACCACCGCTAACAATAAACTCCCTAAAATAAATTTATCATTTTTTATCAGTTTCAAACCCTCCAAAGTACCCCACATCACGATTAATGTTGACTGAGTCAGGTCGAAATTATAAAGGAAAAAACGGATAGTTAAGACAATTGTTAGAAAGACAAAAAAACGATATTGAGTAGAGTTTAAGTGTTTTTTAATCTCTAATGTGCCTATTATTAACCTATAAACACGAAACAAAGCAGCTAAACTTAGTCCATTCCATATCAAAGATGAAAGCTCAATTGGTAGGACAGTGAAAGGCAACATCAGCAAAGCAAAAAAAGGCGGATAGCTAAACATACTTACCCAACCTTCCTCTGGCACATAGAAAAAATAAGGTGAAACCCCTGCCCTTAACTTAGTACCGGCATGATAATATGACCTAAAATCACCTACATCGGTGTTGTAAACTTTCACAAAATAAAGACAAGCTAAAACAATCAAGAACCATTGAATGCGAGATAAATTTGGAAATTTTATGGTATGCAGATTGAGCATCTATCGAATGTAGATTAGATATGTAAAAGCTCAAATGTACGATGCTCGATTGATAAAGTGAAAAGGTGGGTAGATTAAGATACAAGTCATTTTTTCGTATTTTTTTTATTATAAAAACGACCCCCTCAGTATTTTTTGAGAATATAACTAAAATAAGGAATGGCTTGTTTTGAGAGAAATATAAGTAGAATAATGTAAAGGAAGAAATCCTCTATTAATTTTTAGTAAAAAAGAAGGTAAAGTAGCGGATATGAGATTAAAGGGAAAGGGAACACTTGATTTAAAACGAATATATTAAAAAAAATAACCTCTCAGTAATATAACTTACTAAGAGGTATTTTTTTAACTTTACGTTTTTTTAGAGTTCTAATTACGTGAAATACACATAAATAAAAATTTCTAAATTCGTAAATTCGTTTTATGTTTAGAAAAGCTTAGGGCTAAAGTAATTGGGTTTAGTTGCTGAAGGGCTAAAATTAAGAACTGATGTTTAGGACATTGATATAGATGAATTATACTTCCAGGCAAACCTTGGTTTTAAGTATTAGTATCGTATAACAAAAAAATACTATGATGTGGGCTGAAATTTTAAATCTAATTAGTTTTATATTACAAAAGTATGACCATTTGTTGGTTGTAAATTGATAAACCCATGAAATGCTTCTTTGACATCACGAAATCTTTATACGACTTCATAAGCCAAAATCATAAAAAAACAATAACCAGCTGGAATTAATTTTTAATACTTCATTTTCACATAGATATTTTATGATAAAGTGTATAATTATAGATGATGAACCGTTAGCACGGGATTTTCTCAGCACAATTCTCTTAGAAAATTGCCCTGAAATAACATTAGTAGCTACGGCTGATGATGTTTTAACGGGCGTTAAAATGATTCAAGAACACAAGCCCGCCATTGTATTTTTGGATGTCGAAATGCCCGGTTATTCAGGTTTTCAACTCTTAGATTTTTTTGAAAACATAGATTTTCAAGTGATTTTCACGACCGCACACGCCGACTATGCTCTCCGAGCTTTTCAAGTTTCGGCTGTTGACTATTTATTGAAACCGATTCAAATTGACCACATCGTTAGAGCCGTAAAAAAAGCCATAATACTGAGGGGTAGTCACCACAGCAATGAAAACTTGAAAGTCTTGAAACAGAATTTGCAGGAAGGAAAAATTGTGAAAATAGCTTTACCTGTCGGCACAGCTTTAATATTTGTGAGTCCAGAGGAATTCATGACGGTTTCGGCAGACGGCTCATACACAAATATTGTACTAACGGATGGACGCAAATTTCTTATTTCTAAAAAGCTTAAAGAATTTGAAGATGTCCTGAAAGAATATCCACAATTTTTCAGAGCGCATCGCTCGCATCTGATAAATATGAAATTTGTTAAACAATTCAATAAAAGTGATGGCGGTATGATAGTGATGAATCATGATATTGAATTACCTTTATCCAAAGAAAAAAGAGATGATTTCTTCGATAAAATGAATATTCAAGCGATTTGATAAACGAATGATTAAACAGTTTTCTTCTATACTCCTTCTCATTTTTGTTGTTGTCGCCTCAAAGGCACAAACTCCCTTGTTACGGCACATTACCGACGAACAGGGGCTACCTTCTATGTCTGTTTATGACATTTTACAAGATAAAAAAGGCTATATGTGGATGGCTACTGAAAAAGGTTTATATCGTTACGATGGCATTTTTTTTAAGTATTATCATGGAAAATCTTTAAGAGGTACTGCGCTTTCTTACCTACAAGAAGACAAATATGGAAGAGTTTGGGGTATCACTTTTGCGGGGCAACTTTGGCATACTGAGGGGGATAGTTTGAAGCCTTTTAGGGCTTTTGATAGGGATTATAAGGGGGGAATTCCTCTTTTTATAGTAACCAATAAAGATGAAGTGTGGATATCTTCAAATGATAATTTAATGTTTTGTTATAATATGAATGAACTAAGAAAAGATTCCGCAATTTTTAAGTATCCTAATGAAAAAAAGGCTTCGTTATTTACGCCCATCATATTCAGTGATAACTCAATTTTTTCATGGAGGAGCGATAATAATATTGTTAAGTTAAAAGAAAGTAAGGATTTGTATTCAGTTCAAACGAATAAAGTAGTTTCACAAGATAAATCCGCTGAAAAACATAAACAATTAGGTCTGTACAGTATTCACAATTATTTTGTAGTAAAATATGCAGCGGAAAAAAGTTTTAGGACGAGTATCAACGAATTTAAAAACGATACAATGATACCCATTTTTTCAAGTACGATTGAAAATTTACGTATCAATAATGTCAAAAAGGAAAGTAATGGAGATGTTTGGTTAGCTACTTATGATGGTGCTTTACATTATGACAAAAAAAGAAATATAATTGATCATTTTTTAGAAGGAATTAATGTTGGCAATGTTATAAAAGACAATGAAGGTTCATTCTGGTTTTGTACACCCAGTAATGGCGTTTTTATGATGCCCTCTATAAATATTAAAATTTTAAATACTAATTATAAAATCAAAAAACTTGCTCATGATAAATTGACAAATATTTATCTCGGTGCTAATAAAGGTCTTGTTTTAACTTTCAATATTGTAATAAAAGAATTAGTTAATTCAACTCAAATTGACAACAAAGAAGAATTTCAAGGCTTTAATTGGTTAAATGGGAAATATCGTGGTCTCTATCTTACAAACCTTGATTACTACTCTTTGAATGAATTAAATCAAATTAAAAACTTTACCAACCTGAAATATGGAGATCTTATGTTGAGAACCATAAAGGAATCAGCCGTAAATTCGAATGATAATTTTATTTATTCGGCTACCTCCAATGGAGCCATAAAATGGAACATATACGATGGCAAACATATTTTTTACAATAAAAGACGATTCTCATCCGTCAAAGTTAATCTCAAAACGAATGATGTTTGGTTTGGCAGTGCCGATGGGTTCATTGTAGTTAATAAAAATGACTCCGTTCGAGAAATTAAAACCCCTTTCAGTGTTACTGATTTTGCCATTTCGCCCGAAGGAAAAATATGGATTGCCACCGACCGTCAAGGCTTGGTTTTGATGGAAAACGATAAAATAATCAATAGTTGGAAAGAGGGAAACGGATTGATGGGAAATCGTGTCCAAAAAATTATACCCGATGATAACAACGTTTTTTGGTTGACAACCGATGGCGGTATCCAATGTTTTGATGCAAAAAATTATTCATTCAAAAGCATCACACGTGCTAATAATTTATTGGGTACGACCATTTATGACATGACCGTTACGGACAAAGAAGTATGGGTAGCTACCTCAAAAGGCGTTCAGTATTTTCCAAAAGATATTTCTCTGACCCCCTCAGTAAAACCGACACTTTTTATTGATGGTGTCACTATTAATGATAAAAACATTGATTCTACCGAAAATACGTACTATTTTAGTCAAAATGAAACCAATATTCAAGTAAATTTTACGGGTTTATCTTATTTTAGTAGTGATAGGTTTGTTTATCGTTACAGAATCCCACAGCTTGATTCCGCTTGGATTGCTACCGAACCGACTTCAAATTATGCTCGATTTCAGTCATTATCAAACGGAAAATATACTTTTGAAGTAAAAATGGTTACCGAAGATGGGCGCACAAGTGATGTAAAAAGTATCGCCTTGAGAGTGCGTCCCGTTATTTGGAAACAATGGTGGTTTTATTCTATTTTATCTTTAAGTGCTTTAATCACTATGATTATTTATTTCCGTAGAATCATTGCAAGCATTAAAGAACGTAATCTTTTTGAACAAAAAGCCACTAACGCAGAATTAGATAAAACGCGAGTTGAAGAAGCTTATCGCCGTGCGCAACTTTCTGCCCTCAAAGCTCAAATGAATCCACATTTTTTGTTCAACGCCCTAAATTCCATTCAGGCTTATATTTTTTCTAATGAAAAAAAGGAAGCCAATGCTTATCTTGGAAAATTTAGCGAACTGATGCGCCAAACCTTAGAGATGTCTCAAAATGACACTATTCCATTGGATGATGAGATTCAAATGTTGGAACTTTATCTAAGTTTGGAAGCTATGCGACTTAAAAACGAATTGGTTTGGACAGTGAAAACAGCGCAAAATATCAATCGTTTTAATGTCCAAATTCCGCCACTTTTAATTCAACCTTATCTTGAAAATGGTGTCAAACATGGTCTTGCACCTAAAAAAACGGATCGAAAAATCAGTGTTTTTTTCCATCAAAATGAAGATAATTATTTGATTTGTGAAGTCACCGACAATGGTATCGGGCGTGATAAAGCCCGTGAATTTAAAATGTTGCGGCAAAAACAACATAACTCTTTCTCAACAAGTGCGACCGAACAACGACTCAATCTACTCAATTTGGGGCGTAATGATAAAATTATGGTTGAATATGAAGACCTTTATGCCACTGATGGAACGCCCACAGGCACTAAGGCGATTATTAGAATTGCGGTTTAAAAAACAACGTACCCCTTGATGCCTTTGGCTTCATCAAGCTAAAAGCATGACAGTATTTCCCCCCTTCGTCAAGCTAAAATTTCTTTTCGTCTTAAATAAAACCAATACCGTCAATGACTTATGGGTTTTGTTTTTTTATTGACTACTCCTTTCTATTTTTAGCAAGAAAAATAGTTGATAATGGATAATTGATAGTTTGAACATGCCCATTATCTATTATTCTGTATCAATTACAAATTATCTATTAAATAATAAAACCAACAGTATCTATGAAGAAACTTCTCCTTTTTTGTGTGTCCATTTTCACATTGCCCATTTTTGCGCAAAATCAACCGCCCGCTTCGCCCGCCGCAAAACGGCTCGAAGCGTTTGCGCAGCGCAAAAAACTGACGGATAATTCAATCCTCAACAATATTCCTTTTCGCAACATTGGCCCTGCCGTGATGAGTGGTCGTGTGGTCGATGTGGATGTGAACCCACGAGACCCCTCAGTATTTTACGTCTGTTATGCCTCTGGTGGCTTGTGGAAAACGGAATCAAACGGCGCAACCTTTGAACCGCTTTTCGATAAAGAAGCCGTGATGACCACAGGCGATGTGGCGGTAAATTGGGATAAAAATATCATCTGGCTCGGCACGGGCGAAAACAACGCAAGTCGCTCGAGTTACGCTGGCGTGGGCATGTACAAGAGCATGGACGGCGGCAAAACGTGGCAACATTCGGGCTTAGAAGAAACGCACCACATCGGACGCATTTTGCTGAATCCGACCGACGAAAATACCGTTTTGGTAGCCGCTTTGGGGCATCTTTATTCGCCCAACAAAGAGCGTGGCGTGTATAAAACGAGTGACGGCGGCAAAACATGGAAACAAACTTTATTTGTCAATGAAAACGCAGGCGCAATAGATATTATTGCTGACGCTACGAATTCTAAAATTATATACGCCGCAGCGTGGGATAAAGAACGTAGAGCATGGCGTTTTGAAGAAAGTGGCAAAGGCTCTGGCATCTATAAAAGTGAGGACGGTGGCGATACTTGGGCTTTGGTTTCGGGCGCAAATTCGGGCTTTCCGCAAGGTGCAGATATTGGGCGTATTGGTCTCGCTTCCGCTAAAAACGGCAACGGCACAGCCTTGTACGCTACCTTGGATAATCAAATGCCGACACCCAAAAAAGTGGAAGTTGACGAAGATTTGGGGCTAAAAAAAGAGGAATTAAAGGGCATGTCCAAAGACGCTTTTTTGAAATTGGACAAAAAAAAGGTTACAACTTTTTTGAAAAGCAATGGTTTTCCAGAAAAATATAAAGCCGATGGTATCCTCAAAATGGTGGAATCGGGCAAAATTACCGTCCAAACTCTATACGATTTTGTGGACTCTGGCGATGATGGTTTTAGCAATCAAGGCGTGTATCAATGCGAAGTGTATCGCTCCGATGACAACGGCAAAACGTGGAAACGCACCCACGCCGAAGGTGCGATGAAAGATTTGTATTTCACGTATGGCTATTATTTTGCGCAAATCCGAGTGAATCCGAGCAATCCCGAAGAGCTTTACGTGATGGGCACCCGCATTATTACCTCAAAAGATGGTGGCAAAACGTGGAAAAGCATCAATAAAGAAAACGTGCATTGGGATCATCACGCCCTTTGGATTAACCCGACGAGACAAGGGCATTTGGTGAACGGCAACGATGGCGGCATCAACATCAGTTACAACGATGGCAAAACGTGGTTTAAATGCAATTCGCCCGCTTTGGGGCAATTTTATCACGTCAACGTTGATATGGCAGAACCTTATAATGTGTATGGTGGTTTGCAAGACAATGGCGTGTGGTATGGCTCTTCAAAATCGGAGATGAATAATGATTGGCAAGATTCGGGTCAAAATCCGTTTAAGTTCATTGCGGGCGGCGATGGTATGCAAACCATGATTGATTCACGAGACAATACCACGGTTTATACAGGCTCACAATTCGGTTTTTACGGACGCTATTCGACCAAAGGCGGCAGAGCAAAATACATCCGCCCGAAACACGATTTGGGTGAAAAACCACTGCGTTTTAATTGGCAAACGCCCATTTTGTTGAGCAAACACAATCAAGATGTCTTGTATTATGGTGCCAATAAACTCTATCGCTCGTTTGATAAAGGCGATAATTGGGAGGCAATCAGCGAAGATTTGACAAAAGGTTATAAAAAAGGCAACGTGCCGTTTGGCACTTTGACCTGCATCCACGAGTCACCTTTGAAGTTCGGCTTACTCTACGTAGGCACTGATGATGGCAATGCGCACGTGTCGAAAGACGGTGGTAATTCATGGACTAATATTATTGTTGACGCAGGAAATCCCGCAAACGGCGGGAAGGGCGTTGCGCAAGATATGTGGGTCACCCGCATACAAGCGAGCGCACACGACAAAGCGACCGTATATATGACCCTCAACGGCTATCGTTGGGATGATTTTACACCTTATATATACGCCTCAAAAAAC
>JAYTMW010000153.1:0-1715 GCA_043728105.1 Saprospiraceae bacterium
TTTAATAAATGTTTAAAGACCTACATGGATACCTGGAAATACAGGCATCCCACTCCCTTCGACTTTATGTTCACATTTAATAAAGTATCCGGCACAGACCTTAACTGGTTTTGGAAAAAGTGGTATTTTGACTGGGGCTATATGGACATTGGTATAAAAATATTTAAGGATAATATATTAACCGTAGAAAATTTTGGTGGAAGACCAATGCCATTCACTATAAAAGTGAATTTTGCTGATGACACATTTTTACAGCATGATGTGAGCCCGGCAGTATGGAAGGATACACCAACGTACATCAAAAGAATTGATGCAAAGAAGAAAATCATATCTGTTGAAATAAAGGTTTTAGACAATGGAGATGCTGTGGAAGGTAATAATATCCTTTCATTTAAAAAGTAAATAATAAATGCACATGCAGCCAACATTGGTATTGCCAATAGTGGGGCTTGACATTGAAACAATCAACAGCGGTAATTCTGCTGTACTGTGGTTCGGGGCTTGACGAACAAAGCCCAGCTTTAGTATATATTATTTATCTTTAGCAAAAAGCCAGGCAGCAGTTCCGGGCGGACGAATATAAAATTCCCCACCATCGGCAATACCTGCCCGTTAGCAATAAATTAAGAAGAAATAAGACAGAATTACTAATTCTGTCTCACTTTTCTTTACTGAGGGGTACTATTCATTGACTTATTTTATACTTTCGTGTCGTTTTTGAGACAGAAGTTATGACTATTGTATTTTTAACATTTGCTGAGTCATATACTTCTCTAAAGCCTATTGGCAAATAGCTTTGTTTAATCTATGCACTACCCTCAAAACCAAAGAACGACGGCACTGGGTTCTGTCTCATAGACAGAACTCACTATTAAAAGAGTCTTCAGACCCGCGCAATTACCCCCCTCAGTATCAACAAACCACAACAAGCCTGCAACTGATATTCTCGTCGTCCATAAAAAACGTTTAACAAACAACCTAAGTTTGCCGAACGCAGATACCTCCTCCAAACAAAGAAGAGGTTGCCTCAAAAGACACGAACTGATTTTATCTCCCAAATATTATTTTATTGAACGGCATTTATGTTCGGGGAACTTTTGAAGTTCCCCGAACATGGTGTCCGAATCGAAATAACATTCTGAACAGAAAAAAGCCATTGCCTTTAGAGACAACCTCTTCTTTGTTTAATTAACTAAAAATAAAAGACACAAGCCATATTCTCAAAAAACAAATACGTAAAATAATTGGCATTATAAACAGCACATAATTTAAAAAAATAGGCATTTTATTTGATATGTGTAAAGTGGAAATCATTTCCAATTATCATTTAAATTTAATACAAATGAAAATCATTCTTTTAAGTGCCTTTATGAGGCTTGGTCAAGATGCTTTGGCTACTTACATCAAAAATGTGCTCACATTAATGACAGACGATGCCCAATTTGCCAGCCTCAGCAATGAGCTTGCAGAGATGAAAACCCGCTACGATGCTTACGTCGTCGCTTTGGCAAATAATGTCAACGGCGGTCGGATTGCCACCATCGAAAAAGAGAAATGTAAAAAAGAGGCAAAAACACAGTTGTCTAATCTTGCGATTTTGGTTGACGTTTTAGCACAAGGCAATGAAAGCATTGTCATGGCTGCAGGCTTCGATGTACGTCAATCACCTAATTCTTACACATCATTGATTGCGCCCAATGTGTTGAAACTCATCA
>JAYTMW010000154.1:0-1589 GCA_043728105.1 Saprospiraceae bacterium
GAAAAGATAATCTATCGGTATTTGACATGCGGCAGATAAATCAGCCGTTACATTTCTCATTTCAATAAGCCCCAAAAAACAAAAAAGGTTCACCGCTAACGAAATTTTAGCGATGAACCTTTTAACTATTTTATCAGAATAATAAATCAATATCTTTAATGCTTTCACGCTCCGTTGATATTCATTTTAATTTTTTTCTCTAAATCAACCACAGTATCCTTAAAAATCAAATCTGTATCCATCAAATCTTGAACGGCTTTGCAGGAGTGAATCACCGTTGAGTGGTCACGACCACCAAATTGTTCACCGATGGCTTTGAGCGATGAATTCGTCATGTTTTTAGCCAAATACATAGACAGTTGACGAGCTATCACAATTTGACGTTTACGGGTTTCGCTTTGCAATTTTTCGAGTGGCACGTCCAAGTGGTCGGCAACAATGCGCTTGATGAAATCAACCGTAATTTCTTTGTTGATATGTTGCACAAAATTTTTGATAACCTCTTTTGCCAAATCCATATCAATCTCACGGCGATTGAGCATGGATTGCGCAATCAATGAAATCAACACGCCTTCTAATTCACGAATATTATTTTTTACATTGTAGCAAATAAACTCCGTAACGTTGTTTGGCAAATCAACACCTTCTTGATTCATCTTCGATTCTAAAATCGCCATCCGAGTTTCCAAATCAGGAATTTGTAGGTCGGCACTCAAGCCCCATTTGAAGCGGCTGATGAGGCGTTCCTCCATACCATCAAGGTCTTTTGGTGCTTTGTCTGACGTAAAAATAAGTTGTTTACCGCTTTGGTGCAGTTGATTGAAAATGTGAAAGAAAATTTCCTGCGTCTTCGTTTTGCCCGATAGAAACTGAATATCATCCACAAT
The DNA here is from genome assembly GCA_043728105.1 of Saprospiraceae bacterium. Classification (GTDB taxonomy): domain Bacteria; phylum Bacteroidota; class Bacteroidia; order Chitinophagales; family Saprospiraceae; genus JAAFJT01. The sequence goes on from JAYTMW010000154.1 coordinate 888, forward strand.
TAATACGTCAATCATTTGATAAAAATTCGCCAAATCATTCACCGCATTGTTCTTAATGGCTTGAATGACTTGATTTGCAAATTTTTCACAAGAGACATATAAAACGTTCTTAGAAGTGTCTCTTTTCACAATATCGTTACCAATTGCGTGTGCCAAATGCGTTTTTCCGAGACCCACACCACCAAAAACAAACAAAGGGTTGAAGGCCGTACCGCCCGGTTTTTTAGCCACCGCCATACCCGCTGAACGTGCCAAACGATTGCAATCGCCTTCAATGAAATTATCGAAAGTATAATTCGTATTCAATTGAGGTTCAACCTTCACACGACGAATGCCAGGAATGACAAACGGATTTTTGATATTATCCGCATCCAAACTCCCGGGGCTACCCATGTCGCTATTGGATGTTTCTCTCTCCTTCGATTTCACAGTTCCCGACGAACCATTTGACGGGGAAGTCATAGCTGTTTGTTTCGCTTTTTCTTGTTGTACACCGTTTACAATTTGATATTCCAATCTGCCTTTATCACCAAGTTCTTGTCTCACTGTCGTTTTCAAAAGAGCCACATAATGCTCTTCCAACCATTCGTAAAAAAACTTATTGGGCACCTGAATAGTCAGTGAATTGCCATCAAGACGCACAGGCTTAATAGGCTCAAACCAAGTTTTAAAACTTTGGATGTTCACGTTTTTTCTAATCGT
>JAYTMW010000155.1:0-20372 GCA_043728105.1 Saprospiraceae bacterium
ATTTTTTGAGAAATAATGGATTATTTAAAAAGGATTTAACGCAGAGTAAAGGAAATAGAATGACTAAGTTGGGTATATTATTTTTTGTTTAACGCCTTAAATCTTTTCTTACTCTTGAATTTCCCAAAATTTAAAAATGAATGCAGATTAAAATTTTAAAGTACTTTTAAACGATGAATATTTTCTAAAAATAAATAAAAAATAATGGATAAATCACCCTATCAAGTAACCGTCAATGACACCCCCCTCAGTATTTTGCCCGACGAAGCTGACAATTTAGACATTATACCGTTGGGTGAAAATGGTTTTCATATTTTAAAAAATAATAAATCGTATAAGGCTGAAATTGAATCAGTTGACTATAAAAAAAAGACATTTGTATTCAAGATAAATGGTACGCCTTATACCGCCAAAATCAGTGATAAATACGATCGACTCATTGAGCAATTGGGTATGAACGTAGCCGTTGGGCAGAAGGTTGGAGACATCAAAGCACCGATGCCAGGAATGGTTTTGGAGGTAGCCGTCACGGTAGGGCAGGTGGTAGAAAAAGGTGATAAGGTCTTGATTTTGGAAGCCATGAAAATGGAAAATGTCATCAAAGCGGCAGGAGATGGCGTTGTGAAAGCGATATTTGTTTCAAAAGGAACGGCGGTTGAAAAGGGACAAATTTTGATTGAAATGGAGTGAATTTACAATGTTTTGTTTCTTGTAAGTGCCAAAACATAATTATTTGATATTAAACACATAGGCACTTATGACACATAGAAATTGTATAGAGTATTGATTATTAATGGTTTATATATAATACTATGTGTCCTGTCTGCCTATGTGTTTCAAAAAAAAGACCATTTTATTTTTTACTCGTTACTTAATTTTACTTTGTCACTTTACACTCACTGTTTTATGCTGCGCATAAAAGGCATGCTTAGGGGTTGTTTTTTCGGATTGATTTAATTTTTGAATAGAAAAATTTTCAATTTTTCTATTCAAAAATTAAATCAATCCATTTAGTCCTTTTCAGTAGGGTAAAGTGCCAAAGTAGAATTAATGAGAAAAATAATACAACAAGCACCCCCTCAGTATTTTTTGCTATTTTAAGGAAAATACCCTTCCAAGCGTTTCAAACGCTTGAAAGGTTTACATTCTCAGTATTTCCTTCTATTTCAACGTCAAAACCACCACCGAAAAAGGCGGCACTTTCACCGTCAAATTTCCTCCTTTCAAAACTGCATTATTGAACACGGCGGGCTGTATTTTATTCGGCGTTTCAAACGAATTATAATCCTGTAATTTGCCCGAAGTCAATATTCTACCCGTTACGGATGTGTATTGCGAGCCACGAATATCCACCATTATATCTTGCGCATTTTTAGCATCAATGTTCACAAGCGACACGTGCGTGATACCCATTTTATCCCTCGAAGCCGAAGCTGACACGGCGGGTAATTTCTCTTTTCCGAACATATACGTATTCGTTTTGAGGTCAATGGGCAACATTTGAGCGTCTTGATGCACGTTATACATTTCCATAACGTGATACGTGGGAGTCATTATCATTTTTTCTTCTTTTGTAAGAATGACAGATTGTAACACGTTCACGATTTGAGCCAGATTGGCAGCCCGCACTCGGTCGCAATGGTTGTGAAAAATGTTGAGTGTTGCACCTGCCAACACGGCATCTCGCATGGTATTTTGTTGGTATAAAAATGCGCCGTTTGTGCCAGGTTCAACATCGTACCAGCCGCCCCATTCATCAACCACCATTGCCACTTTTTTGTTGGGGTCATATTTATTCATAATCACGCTATGCTTTTGGATGATGTCATCCATACCTAACGCCCGTTGCATGGTCGTAAAATATTGCTCTTCGCTAAAATCGGTTGCTGAACCTTTTTTATTCCAATCAATTACGGAATAATTATGCACCGCCACGCCTTCCAGCATATTGTGTGGAATGTCACGCATCAACACCTCCGTCCAATTATAATCCGATGAATTTGCGCCCGACGCAATGCGAAAAACCTTTGAAGTATTGCTCCAATCGGTCATGAAAGTGGCATTTTGACGGTAAATATGGGTGTAATACTCCGCTTTCATGTTGCCGCCGCAGCCCCAAACTTCATTGCCAACGCCCCAAAGTTTCACGCCCCACGGCTTTTCACGCCCGTTTGCTTTCCTAAGATTTGCCATCGGATTGCTGCCCGCAGGATAATTCACATAGCTCACCCAATCAATCAACTCTTGCGGCGAACCACTGCCTACGTTGGCCGCCAAATACGGTTCAGCACCCAAACGCTCGCACATATCGAGAAAATCATGCGTACCAAAACTGTTGTCTTCCGTGATGCCGCCCCACCAAACATTGAGCATTGTTGGGCGTTTTTCTTTAGGTCCAATGCCATCTTTCCAATGATAAGTGTCCGCAAAACAGCCGCCAGGCCAACGCAAAAGGGGCACTTTCATGCGTTTCAGAGCCTCAATAATGTCGTTGCGCACGCCGTTGGTGTTCGGAATTTGCTTATTGTTTTCGCCGACATAAAAACCACCATATATGCAGCGACCTAAATGCTCGGCGAAATGACCATAAATGAAACGGTTAATCGTGTCTTTGCCCATGTCGGCGTTCAAAACCAAACGATTTTGGGCAATAATGAATTGAGTGAAACAGATAAAAAAGAGGGTCGTTATTTTTCTCATTTTTGTTGATTTTTAGTTAAAATAGTTACCATGAATGTGAGCATAGAATCATAGAAAGATTTTAAATCTTACTGCGATTTTCAATGAGCCACAAGATAGAAATAAGTCTTTAAATGCACGATTGTTTTTATTTTTCTTCAATTTGTAAAATAAAAATTTGATATAAATAAAATTGCCAATATAAATTTTTTTGGAAGCCAATTTTTTGTAAACGAGTTGTTTTGTCAAACTTGCTTTATCTTAGCGTCTTAAAGAACAAATAAAAAGCAAAACAAATGAAATGTCTGTGCATCATTGCCTTACTAATTTTAGAAATATCTTGTAATAATCCACCGCCTCAAAGCCCTAAATCTCTTGCTTTAGTTGAAACAGAAAAGCCAGATTTAAAGACGGTTAAAGATATTCCTTCACCAAAAGGCTATGAAAGAAGCCAAAATACTGAGGGGTCATTTGGTTTTTATCTCCAAAATATTCCTTTAAAAAAAGACAAAACGGTCTATCTATATAATGGTGAGAAAAAACGAAATCAGACGGCGCAATATGCCGTTTTAGATGTGAGTGTAGGCACACGTGATTTGCAACAGTGCGCCGATGCTGTCATGAGCTTGCGTGGTGAGTTTTTGTTTAAGCAAAAAGCATACGATAAAATCAGTTTTAAAAGTGTAGATGGAAACGTGATGCGCTATGTGAATTGGGCAAACGGCAGCCGCAATTTATTGAAACCACAAGATTTGACGGCGACTTTAAAAGCCAATGCAGATGTTACTTACGCCACCTTTTTAAAGTATATGGATTTTGTATTTGCGTATGCCTCCACGCTTTCGCTCGAAAAGGAGTTGAAACTCGTAGCTAAAATATCGGATATTAAAATAGGTGATGTATTCATAAAAGGCGGTGCGCCCGGTCACGCCATTATTGTTATGGATTTGGTGAAGGATAAAAAGACAGGAAAAAAGGGTTTTTTATTAGCACAAAGCTATATGCCCGCCCAAGATATTCACATTTTAGTGAACCCAAACGACCTAAAAATGTCGCCGTGGTATGCCGAAGACTTTGAAAATCAATTGATTACACCTGAATGGGACTTTGAAAAAGCCTCATTACGTCATTTTTAGCCGAAAAAAGTCGGCAACTGTTTATACGATTTTTTTCACATTTTTTTTTAAACTAATCTATAACAAGCTAACAGTTAACTACTTAAAGGTTAGCATTATTAATATGCGAGGGCCCCTCAGTATTTCACCCGTTTTGTTACATTTTTGGCGAAAATTTTGCCCTAATAGGTATATACGAGTCTTACGGAAGGCGAATCTTACATCTTACAATTTTAAAATGTCAATAACCAAAACTTCAACAGTCTGGATGGTCGCCCGTCTTAATTATAGCGAACCGTGGCTTGGATTTCTTACAAAATCCGTAAAGCCATTCGTTGATTCTTTGACGAGAACAGGGATTATCGAAAGGTATTTCTTTGAACGCTCTTTTGAAGGAGGGGCGCACATCCGGCTGTATTTTAGATGCAATCCTGAGCTACGAGATGACCTCGTTTTGCCCAATTTGAAAGAGCATTTTGAAGCCTATTTCGCTTCAAGTCCTTCTGCCCGCCGCTACGAAAAAAGCGGTTTGGTTTCTAACAATACTTTACAAGTGGCTGATTATCAACCTATTGCGAGCGATTGGGGTGGGGAAGTAGGTTTGCCCATTGCAGAACGACATTTCCAATCGTCGAGCGAAGCGGTGTTGCAATTCATGGCTTTGAAAGGCGAATCGTGGTGTCCAGATGATGTGTTGGCAACGGCAATTGAGTTGCATTTAGGCTTTGCGGATAGTGTGGGTATGGACGTAGAAGAGGCGGTTCGTTTCTTTGAATATTGCTTGGTTTTTCATGCTGCCGAAGAGTTTAGAGTGCAGAGTATGGAAGAGTTTTTTCAGACTCAAAAACAACCATTGATTGAGTTTCACGGCAAGTTGTGGGATTCGTTGAAAGTGAAAGAAGAGTTCACGGAAGAACCATACAATCTTTGGTTGGAACAATGCTATTATACGGCAGCTGATATTCGACGCACTTTCCGACAAAGGGTTTTGAAAATTGAAGCAAAGTTTAGTGCCTTGTGGACGATGTATGCCAAACTTACAAGCAAAACCAACAACCGTTTGGGCTTGTTTGGGCGTGATGAATCGTTGGTTTATTACATCATGATGCGCAGTTTAGAGAAAATTGAATCTGAGAATAGCATCGGGAAATAAGTTGAATATCGAATATCCAACACGGAATGAAGAACATCGAATATAGAAAATGGGAATGATGAATATTCGAGATTCGAGATTCCTTGTTCAAGATTCGATATTCCCTTAAAAGATTGTCTTTTTGAATTAGCATAGTTTTCTCATGTCGTCCGAGTCTGTATAGGCTCGGATTTTTTTTGTTGTGTGGGAGAGCCTAAACAAACGATGTTTCATAGTTTTAAGACATTTCTCAAAACCCGTCTTTTGGGAATAACAGTCTTTATTTTCATTTTACTACTACATTCGTCGTTTATTTTTTTGAATTAGACGTTAAAAAGCATAAGTTGAGGTAACATACTGAACTTTGGCTTTGTCATATCGGTTTAATGTTTGTAGTTTTAGTCGTAAATAGTATTACGTATTGAGTATTACACAATACTATTTACACAATACGCAATACGCAATACAATTAAAATCATCAACATAAAAAACATAAATAATGAATTTCTTACACCATTTCAATGTGGCATCACAAGTTTCTAACATTCTAAAAACATTCTCTGACAATATGAATCAAGAAGAAAAGCAATTAAGAGCGAATGATATTATTAAAAATCACGTTGGCTTTGCGGCAAGTGCAGGTTTGTTGCCTTTCCCGATGGCAGATTTGGCGGCGGTGACGGCGGTACAACTCAATATGTTGCGTCAATTGGCGAAACTGTACAACGTGAGTTTTACTGAAAATTTGGGCAAAAATTTTATCACAGCCATTGCGGGCAGCAGCATCGCTCGTTTGGGAGCGAGCCTCATTAAAGCAATTCCGGGCGTAGGCACGGTAATAGGTGAATTGAGTATGGCGGCAATGTCAGGCGGTTCGACTTATGCTTTGGGCAATGTGTTTTCGAGACACTTTGCAAAGGGCGGCACTTTTGAAGATTTTGACCTTACAAAATCAAAAAAGGCGTATGAAGAAGAACTCAAAAAAGGCAAAGCGGTGGTGAACGAAGTGGTTAAAAAAGAAGAGAAACCTGATGACGTAGTGTCTAAATTGACAAAACTATCGCAACTGCGTGATGCGGGAATCTTGACGGAAGAAGAGTTTCTTCAAATGAAAACCAAACTTTTGGCTGATTTTTGATTGAAGGGCCCCCTCAGTATTTTGGCAAAAAAAGCCTTGTTTTTTGATTTTATCAATAAACAAGGCTTTTTTTTAGAAAAAAATGATACCTTTTATTTGGTATTTTTAAAATAATTAATTGACGAAATTATAACAAATAGTAATCAAATGTTATATTTAATGAATCATAAATTATTTATTTGGAAGTTTAAAAAATACTATTTTTTATTTGTATGCACAAAATAGTTGATAATTTGATTAGTATAAAAAATTGACAATCAACGCCTTACATACTGGATGTTTAAACATGCGTAATAACATTTGTTTTTTTAGTAGGATAAAAAAAAAGTAAGGCAAATTTTTATTGAATACCATTAATATTTATGTGTATTCTATCTTTTTTTTATAAATAGAATGCTGAGTTGACGAGGTTAAAAGGGTATTTTTATTTCTAAATAAAGTGTTAATTTTGCTTTATGGATTAAAGGTTTAGGAAGAGATTGGATGAAAGATAAGGCGTAATTGATTTAATTTTTTTCATATTTTTCCTCGAAAACCAATTAGGAACGATGCAGTAATAAAGCATTACCCAAAAAGATATTTTATTATTGCATAGTTCCTAAAACAATACTTTGATAGTATGTTTTTAACCATATAAATACTTGCGTTAGTGTCTCCCAGTTCATATATGAATTTTATAATTTGATTTTTGGAATCTTTTTTATTTAACCAAATTTTACAATAATTCAGAAAGAACAACCTCCCATTGTTTTTGATTATATCTATTATTGTTCTCAGTCGTCGGGTAGGATGGCTCTGACAACAGACGAGGCTAATGAGCCTATTTCCCATATTTTAATTTAAATTATTTTTACACAATACGTTTACGCCTACTAATGAAACCATGAAACAAAAGAGCAATTAGTTATCTCGCGATAATTAAATTGGGGAGAATCAGCTTTTTGATGACCGTTCTGTTTATTCAGACCGGTCATTTTTTTGTGCCTTATTTCGTCTTTGTAATGAAAAATATGGTGCGTTTCGCTCCATCAAGCCGAAGGCATGACTGAGAGGGTGTTTGATAAGCATTTTTTTCTTAAAGTATAATTAGTTTAAAGACAGTATATTATAAAAATAAAAAATAAATATTTCAAAAAAGTACCTCAAATTACTTACAATTAACATTTTCGGAATACCTATTGCAATATATAACCAAAACTATACAGAATCGCTCTCTCAAATATTCTCACAAACTAATTTTCTTTATGCAATCTTAATCCTTGAGTACAAACCTCTTGAATGTATGCACTTTTAATAAACCTGTTTTAACTAAAAATTAATTCAAAAAATGAGAAAACTATTAAACATTTCTTTTATTACCATCAGTTTGTTGAGCTTTTCAGAAACTAAAGCACAGGACATTTTAGCTGAAAACAAAGGCAATCAATCTGCCAACGGTAATATGTCAACCAGAACGGCAGAACGTAAAGATGCACTACATGCCCGCAAATCCATAATGGTTATTTTGAACCGTTTTCGTGATTTGAATTCTGCGGTTGAGGAAGCCGCCATGTCTCCAGAATCTATCCAGCAATCCATAAATTCTCAAAAAAACGAGACCGCAAACTCTGGCTCTTTTTCTGAATATCTTGAGAAAATGAAAGATGTTTTGGGAAAACGATTAGAAGGTTTGTCGGGTTCTGATGAGCAAGTTGCGACTCAAAAGGCACGTCTTATGGGTGCAAAAAATATGCTGGTAAGTGCTAAATGTCTTGAATCCCAAGTGCATAATAGTTTCGTTGAAACGAAGGATCAAGATGGTAATTACCTCATTTCTTTTCCCGTTGATTCTTTGCGCAAAGGGACTCGTTTCGGAACAGTTGATAACTACCGTGAGGGTTTTGCACGGGTGCGTAAAGATCAAGTTTTTGGTTATTTGAATCTTTGTGGTGAAGAAAATATTACGAGTCAATATGCAAAAGCGGAGCCTTTCAATGGCGGTCGTGCTTTGGTGAAACGTGTTGAATGGTATTTTATTGATGCCAATGGAGAAGAAAGTAATCCATTAGAAGGTATTACAGAAGGCAAGGCTTTGGTGAGAGGCGTTACATTGGTGAAACTTTCAGACGGCAGACAAACGTTGATTGATAATAAATTTGATGTGACTAAAAAACCTATTTCTCAATCTTTTGAGTCGGTAGAGTCGTTCTATCAAAATGTGGTTTTCAAAGTGCGCAACGGCAAAAAATTTGGATTGTTGGGCGTAGATGGTAAAGTGAAATTGGAAGTGAATTACGATAATATTGAAGCGACTAAAGTGCCAGGTGTTTACAAAATTGCTTTGGGCACAATGGTTGGTTTGATTGATACGAGCTGGACAATCAAAATTCAACCGAGTTATAACACTATTTCTGAGTTCAATAAATATGGTTTAGCAACTGCTATGAGCGATAAAGGCGTTATTTTGGTTCAAAAAGGGACATTTAAGATGACCAAAATCTATAAAAGTATTTCTGATTTCAATGAATATGGTGTTGCTACTTTTCTTGACGAAACGGGCAAATATGGTTTGATAGACGCTGAAATGAAAATTGTGCTTGAGCCAAAATATGCTTCAATTAGTGCCTTCAACGAAATTGGTTTGGCATCGGCTTGTCTGGAAGCGGGCAAGTGTGGTTACATCAAATTTGACGGAAGCGAGCAAATCAAAGCAGGTTACGAATCAGTGAGTGCCTTTAATTCTTTTGGCTTAACAGTAGCTAAAAAAGTGGTTGAAAACTGTGGTGCTAAAGGTAATGAAAAATGCTCGGCTGATTTGGTTCTTGATAAATCAGGTAACGTAATCATACCTTCAACGGAGGAAAGTATTGCCAAGAAAATTCGTTTCAAATTGACGGATTCGTTACACAGTGCTCATTATATTATTGTAAATTGTAACATCAATGATAATGGTTCTACCAATTATATGTTGATTGATAAAAACAATTTAAAGCAAGTGACTTCTGCTCCTTATCAAACAATAACGTCACTTGACCCTAACGGAAATTTCCGGGTGAAGGAGAATGAGTTATGGGGCATAATTGATTCGGTAGGCTCGCTTATGGCAAAATCTCAATACAAGGAAATTCGTAGAGTAGGTGAGGGCTATTATGCTGCCCAAAATGAGAAAGGTATGTGGGGATTTTTAAACAAAAAAGGCAGGCCACAAATTGATTTTGAATATGATGAAGTACGTCAATATCGCAATGGATTTGCGCCCGTTTCTAAGGGTAAAAACAAGTGGGGTATCATCAGTAAATTTAACGCTAAGATTGTGCCTTGTGTTTTCAAATCTATCGTGATGAATGGTGCTGAAACAAAATTTGAAGTAACTGATCAAGACGGTACGGTTTTCATCATCAACGAAAAAGGCGAATGTGAGAGCAATTGCGCTAAATTTGAGGAGATTAGAAACAAGGCAAACAAACAAGAATAATAGATTTCTCAATTTACATATATGTAATGACCGTCTTGCGTGAGTGAGGCGGTCATTTTTATGTAACGGCTGATTTATCTGCCGAGTATCGGTAAGTATTGGACAAATAAATCAGACGCTACATATCACACAAAACGCTTATGCCAACTCTCTTTTAACGGCTTCAGCCAACCCGATTTTAAAGCAGAAACCGTATTAATAGTGTTGTCAAAAACCAAAGTCTCGTCGGAAATGGGCCCCTCAGTATAGAGCCGTTTAAAATCACTTGACGACACTGTTTTAGCCTCATTTTCATCTAAATAAGAAAACGTTAATCGGTCAAAAAGCGTTATATCATATTGATTTTCAATGGTTTGTAAAAAATGAACGGATTTGTCAATCGAGCAACCACTCGCCCCCGCTTGACTTTCATCGACGGCTAAAATGATGAAACGACTGAACAATACATCGCCCATTGCGCTCAATTGTTGGCTGTGCGCCGACCAATCTTGCACAAAGGCATTGAGTTGACTTTGAAGCACGACCACTTCTTTTTCACTCAACTTTTTACTACTTTGATAGACCCAAACTCGTGACGTTTCTTTGAGTTTGAAAACAAGGCTTTCAATGTTAATTTGTTCTAAAATCATCTTTCTTATTTTTGACTTTTTTTTTCAATCACTAATCACTACTTCTTTAAATAAACTTGAATAAAAATAGGAAAATGGTCGCTGTATCCACCTCTATAAACGGGGCCTGTGTAGGTGCGATTGGGCGCTCTGATGCCCGTGCTTTTATCCAAATACGTTAAAAAATCAGCGTTAAAAATCTGTTGTTTATCCGTTACGAGGGTGCTATTTTTAGATAAAAAATTGCCCGATACGATGATTTGATCAATTGTTTCCCAATGTTTTTTGTAATAATAAGAACCTAAATCTGCCTTTTTTATGGCTGATGCTAAATTGTATAAAGCATTGGGAGTCAATGTGTTATCGCTGTTTTCTACCCAATCTTTTGCGCCTAAACCTTGAGTCAAACTTATATTGTCAGGTTCGTCATTCAAATCGCCCATGATGACCACTTGACTGCTTTTATCTTTTTTTACAAGTGCATCAACTACACTTTTAAGTTGTTCAGCTACATACACACGCTTGGGTTCGCTCTCCGCCGCACCGCCACTTTTTGAAGGCCAATGATTCACAAAAACGGTCAAAGGTTGGCCCCTCAGTATTCCAGTAACTTCCAAAATATCACGGGTTTTATCATTGTTACCGACGAATTTTATACTGTGTTTTACCTTGTTTTTTACCTCGAAATCACCTTTTTTATAAATCATGGCGACATCAATGCCTCGCTCGTCGGGTGAGTCAAAATGCGCAATATCATAATTATATGCTTTTATAAGTGGTTGATTTACAAGGTCTTCTAACACTTTTCGGTTTTCAATTTCGCACATACCCAATATGCTCGGAAAGCCCATGCTTTCTATAACCTTGGTGATATTTGCTAATTTTTTATCGTAGCGTTCCTGCGTCCATTGGATTTTTGAATTGGGCAAATATTCCGAATCTTGCGTGATGGGGTCATCATAAATATCAAAAAGATTTTCGACGTTGTAAAACGCAATTCTGAACGAATCGCCCGTCAAAGCAAGTGCTTTTTGTACAGGTGCAGCAATGGGTGGGTCAACCGATTTTGTGGTAGTCACGGTCGCCTTTTGTGAACAGCACGTGAAGACAAAAATACTGAGGGGTATGCTACTCAATACCAAAATGAAACGGGCGTAACGAGCAATTATTTTGAACATAGTCATTATTTTTTATTTTTTGAAAGACAAAAGTAGAATATAAAAAATTGGGTTTATGAATTTCGGGCTACGAATTTTTCCAATTTTCTAATTTACGAATTTCACATGTAATGATTTTCAATGTGTGTGCGCTTGAAATGTACAAACCCAAAATTCGTAAATTCGTAAATTAGAAAAATTCGTAGCCCAAACTTGTCAATCTCAATTAAAAATCCTATATTTGGATTGTAAAGACAAACATTTTTGAACAAACTTACCGTGAACAAACATGAAAAATAATTTCAACAAGGCAGCCTTTATTGGTATTGCCTTATTTTCAAGCATTGCAATGTATGCCAATCCGTTTCCAAATTTTGCGTCAACTCATTGGCTTTCAACGATTAAAACATTGAAGAATAACACAGAGTCAAGAAAAGTTAACTGTGTTTTTTCCAATGTTATTACCATTACCGTATATAAATGCGATGAACCCATTGCAGATAACACCACTAAAAAGAAAGACGTTTTCACGGCTTCTACCCGCAATTGACTCGGGAACTACTGTTATCTAAAACTAAATTTTAACACCAAAAAAAATGCCTCGCTTCAAAACGAGGCATTTTGTTTTTAATTGAAAATTAAAAAAGAAAAATTAACGCACAACTGACAACGGGTTGATGTATTTACTTACTGTTTTAGATTCGCTAAAAGGCGTATTAAAAAAAGAACTAAACGGCTTGATTTAATTTTTGGATAGAAAAATTGAAAATTTTTCTATCCAAAAATTAAATCAATCCAAAAGAAACGCCCCTCATGCACGCTTTTTGTGCGCAGCACAAAACAGTGAGCGTAAAGTGCGAAAGTAGAGCTAAGTTGTTTTTGCCTTGCGCACAATTCTCGACAATATTCTCGGAAAAAAACGCTTCATATATACGCCCATCACCTCACGACCGCCTAAGTAAATTTCTTCTTTTTCACGCCTAATAGCTTTGATGATTTTTGCCGCAACTACTGAGGGGTCTAAGCCTTTATTGGTTGCATCATCCATGGTGCCTTGTTTTGAGCCATCGGCAACCACGGCATTCATCGAAATATTGGTGCGTACAAATCCTGGGCAGACCATCAAAACCTTAATATTATCGTCGAAAACTTCTGCTCGCAAGGTATCAAAAAAGCCATGCAAACCGTGTTTTGCCGCCGCATATCCCGACCGCAAAGGCGCACCAAACTTGCCCATCAAACTCGAAATGGTGACAATATGACCCGATTTTTGAGCCAACATAGTAGGCAAAATCGCTTTGGTAATAGCAATCGTTCCCAACAAATCAACATTAATGATATGCGTATCTACTTGAAAATCAGTGTCTTTTGCCAAAGAGCGTTGACTTATGCCCGCATTGTTGATTAAAATATCTATGCTACCCACTTTGGTAATGGTCTCTTTGGCAATTTTGAAAATGTCGTCGTGGTTGCCAATATCGAGCAACACAATATCAATTTGTTTTGCACCAATACAATTCATTTTCACTCGCTTCAATTCAGTCTCATTTCGGGCTGACAAAATCAAATGTGCGCCTTCGTTTGCGAGAGCTAAAGAAAGTGCTTCACCGATTCCCGATGAAGCACCCGTTATCCATATTTTTTTATTTTTAAAATCCATAAATTCAATCCATACCTTGAAATCTGAAATGGGTTAAAGCACCATGAAACTACTCGTTTTCACCATGCCATTGCCAATGCACCTAACGAAATAACGCCCTGCAATTAGGTCTGCCGTTGCAATCGTCAACGTTTTTTCATCCGCATTTGGGTTAATGTTATTGGGTGATTTAAGAACGGTTTGCACCACCTGTCCGTTGATGTTTAACACCTCAATTGTCGCATTATCGGCCGTTTCTACTTGAAGAACATCGCCTCTTTTAGCCAAACTTGGGTAGATTTTTAAATTCGCATTTTTCCTTGCATCCACACTAACCGTTTTTGAATACGTTGTTGTGCCGTCGAAATCCACTTGTTGCAAACGGTAATAAAGGACGTTACGCACCAAATTTTCAACATCATCTGTGAATTGATAATTTTGCACTGATGTTGATGTGCCACTGCCTTTTACTTGTTTAATCGCTTCAAATTGTTGATTGTCGCCGCTTCTTTCAAGAATAAAATGACTGTTGTTACGCTCCGAAGCCGTTTTCCAAGTCAAATTGACAGTTTTGTTGTTGCCCGACTTGGCTGAAAAACTGAGCAATTCGATGGGTAAAGCGGTACTTGAATTACCCGTTAAGATAGCATCTCCGCTCGTGCCGCCGTTGCCGTTGGCCGCATTGCCGACGTAATAAAATTTTACGTTGCTCGGTGCGCCCGTTGTTGGTGCTGTCCAGTTTATTGTCCACGATGTTGTACCGCTTGACAAATCCTTCGGCACGCTTTGCGTTAGGCGGTTTGCACTGTTTATCCGTGTACCTGCGGGTGCGCTAAAACTACCAATCATGGCGTTTGATATACCATTTGTGGCAACAATTTGAAAGCCGCCTTGGCTCGAACTAATCGGCGAACCATGCACAATTGTCAGAGTAATTGGGTAAGATTGCCCTTTAACATAGCTCGAAGGCACATTTGATAGTGTAACGCTGCTACCTGTCGTCGAACCACCACCGTGACAATTCGCACACGTACCGTTATCACCTGGCGCACCCGCATAATTGTCATCCACGCCACCCGAAAAATTGATGAACAGTGATGCACTAAAAATAAGGATGAAAAAAGAATAAATAAGTCGAAATTTTTGTTTCATACGCTTGTTGTTGTTTTGTGTGATGATGAAATTAAGCGAATAATTATTTTGCCAAATTTATCTAACAACATACGTAACAAAATGTTTTAATGGTTTTTTGGTTGCGCCATGCGAGCTACGCACAACGCAATACGAGCTACGCAATACGCAATACGCAACTCGCTCAACTAATCCACAAAGAAATCCATGAAAAGCTCGGAATCTTTCATGCCAGGCGTGTAGGCATATCCACTTAGGTCGGTTACGCCTTCGGTTGCCAATAATTCATCGTCAATAAAAAAGTTGCCTGTGCATGTTTTGGCATCTCTTTTTAAAATGAAATAAGCGGCATCGGACAATATTTCAGTAGTGCGGCTGTGCTTAGTCATGTGGTCGCCGCCCAAGATATTTTGGACTGCCGCCGTGGCAATTGCCGTGCGAGGCCAAAGTGCATTGAACGCCACCTTGCCGTGAAACTCACCCGCCATGCCCAAAACGCACATACTCATACCGTATTTTGCCATCGTATAAGCCGTGTGATTTTCGAACCAATGAGTCTTCATACTGAGGGGTGGCGATAGATTGAGTACGTGTGGGTTTTCTGCTTTCAAAAGAAAGGGCAAACACGTTTTTGAAACCAAAAAAGTGCCACGGGTATTGATGTTGTGCATCAAATCGTAACGCTTCATATCCGTCTCAAGCGTGCCTGTGAGAGAGATTGCAGACGCATTGTTGATTAGAATATCAATGCCGCCAAAACGTGCAACTGCTTGATTTACAGCCTCTTGCACATTCTCTTCAAATCTAATATCACACATAACGGCGAGTGCTTGACCACCTGCGGCTTCAATTTCTGCCGCCGCCGTGTGGATGGTGCCGGGCAGTTTAGGATTGGGTGTATCTGTCTTTGCAGCGATGACGATGTTTGCGCCTTCTTGCGCCAATTTTTTTCCAATTGCCAAACCGATGCCTCTGCTGGCACCCGTTATGAACACTGTTTTTCCTTTAAATGACATCCTTTTATTTGATTTTATATGAATAGTTAGCAAAAATTGAATCTTAATGTGACAAAAACGTATAATGTTATGCGTATTGCGTTAAGTGTCTGGCGTATAAAAACTTGATTTTAAACGTTGGCAAGAGTAGCGAATGTTCGCCAAATTGAATAGTTTTTCTACTTTTTATTTTAAACATTTTAAGTTTTTATTTATTTTTTGAAAAATACACACGTTATAGTGTATGTATTCATTCAATTTTTCGGAGATTTAGCTTGAAATGTTGTTAAATTCAGGGTTTGATAGAATTTTTTACCCTATATGATGCGTTCTGTAAAATAATATTTTTCCATCGTATCAACTAATTCTACTTTAACACTTTACTAAGACTTAAAGGACTTAAAGGATCGATTTAATTTTGGAACAGAAAAGTTGAAAATTTTTCTATTCTAAAATTAAATCAATCCGAAAAAAACAACCCCCAAGTACGCCTTTTATGCGCAGCATAAAACAGTGAGTGTAAAGTGCCAAAGTAGAACTAAGTAACGAGTGAAAAATAACGTGGCTTAGTTTAGTGCACAAATTTCAGAATTACTGTTTTTCAAACTTGATTAAGTTATCTTTTACTCGTTACTAAATACTCGATTTTTTAAAACTAAAATCACAAACGCACACACCATTTTTTTAGTTTAAATCAATCTTTTTATATTAAAACGCATTTAATGAGGAACTTTTTGTCTCTGTCTGTTTTATTTATTGCAACGCTCATACCCCTCAGTATTGGAGCTCAAAATTGCGGTGGACTTTTGCCTGATAATAGGGTAGTGGGTAACACACATTATCTTCGTTCGTCGAGCATCACGATGATTATTCGAGGTGATTATTCGTATAATATTGAATTTTTTAACAATGAAAAAGGAGTTCATGCACGTGTGACATCCAAGAACGGCATTGAGCTGAATCAAAACGACGAAATCATTTTTGCGGATGCTAACAACAATCGTAAGACTTACCGTTTTATTGAAATGGGGGATTTGATTTCTCCCAAAACCTATCAAAACGTGCTGCAATTGGATGTTGCCGCCACTTCATGGTTTGCGGAGAACAATGTCGCAACGGTTTATCTTTTGAGTAAAACAACCTATGAATTACGCAAATTGACCATTCCTGACATTCGTCAAGCCGAGTTTAGAAGTGTATCGGTTTGTTTTAACCAAACGTTGGATAAATCAAAAGTTCAAAATACAGTTGTCAACACTACTTCAACGGGCTTTAAACCAGCTGCGGGAACGACCCCCTCAGTATCAGGCACAAATGCGAACGGTCAGCCCAACGTGATTCGTAAAGCAGACATCAGTCAGTTAAACGACCAAGAACTCAATGATTTGAGGAAAGAATTGGCAAAAACCAAAGAGGATATTCGTGCCGAGATAACGGCTGAAAGGGAAAGAGGCGCAAAAGAAAAACAGAAAGTTCAAGAAGATATTTTAGCCGCTCGTCAAGTCGCTGAACAGAAGAAAGCAGAATTTGCCAACGAGGTGGTCACGGCCCGCCAACGTTCGCAAGTAATGATTGATTCGGCCATGAAAGGCAACGTAAACTACATAACGGAGAGTCAAAAAAAGGCAACAACCGAGGTAGAGAAAATTGCAAAAAGCGTTGGTGAAGCCCGTGAAAGAGCCGCCCAAGAAGTTCAGAAAGCCCAGTTAGAATCCTCCAAAGAAGTTTTAGCGGCACGTGAAAAAGCCGCTGCGGAGATAAAAGCTACTCGTGCAAAACTTGATGAGGCCAAGCAAGAATATGCTGATGATATTGCTGCTTCTCGTGAAGCTTCAACCAATGAATTGACTAAAATTAGAAACGAAGCACAAAAAATGGTTGAATCAGCTCGTGCTGCCGCCAAGGTAGAGCGTGAGCGCACGACGGATGAGGTAACAACATCAAAAAAGACTGCGGCGGAGGTTATTTTGAAAGCCCAATTGGAGTCGGCAGATTCGGTAGCCCGTGTGCGTGAGCGTAGTGTTTTGGAGCGTCAAAAAATCGCCTTTGAGCTTGCCGAAGCCAAGAGGAAAGCGGCTGAGGAAAAATCTTTGATTACCCAAAATGCAGCTTCTGAAGTGGCTGAAATTAAAGAAAATGTTGCTAAACAAAAAGAAGCGTCAGCTATGGAAGTGGCTAATTCAAGGAAAAAAGCGGCTGAAACCATAGGAGAAACGAATAAACAAGTAGAATCTGAAAAAAATAAATTACGCAATGTCGTTGATTCAACCCGCTCAACAAGTGCCAAAGAAGTGATTGCGGCAAGAGAAAAAGCGGCGCAAGAAGTCAATAAAATGCAAGAGCAATTGACCAACTATGTGAACAGAGTAAAATCGAATGCAGATAGTATTAAATTAGCGTCAGCAAAAGAAGTTGATGAGGCTCGCAAGCGGGCGGCGGACGAAATAGCCAAAACCCAAAAACAAGCCGCCGATCAAATGCAACAAGTAAATGCTAAGGCAAATGAGGCAAAACAGACCTACGTAAAAGAGGTAACTGAGGCTCAAAACACAGCCCAACAACGCAAAATTGACATTCAAAAAGAAGCTGAGGCGAAGATAACAGAAGCAAAAAACAAGGAAAAAGAGCTATTAAACATGACTGCCAAAGAGGTGGTAGATGCCAAACAACGAGCCGCTGCCGAGGTCGTAAAAACCCAAGAAGCATCCGCTAAAGAGATAGCTCGAATTAAACAAAATGAAGCAACTGAAATCCAAGAATCTGCCAAAAAAGTGTCAGAAACCAAGCAAAAAGCGGCTGAAAATGTGGCTAAAATTGCTACGGCTGAAACCGATGCGGCTCGAATTGTGAAAGAAAATGCTTCAAAAGAAAAGGAAAAAGCAATTACGGAATCGGCAAAAGCAAAAGAGGAATCGGCTCAACTTATTGCCAAAGTGACTGATGAGGCTCAAAAAGAAGTGAAAGCCGTGCGCACTCAAGCACAAGCTGCGGTGAAAGAAATAGAGGATAACGCTGCCAAACAAAAGACGGATTTGGAACGACAAGTGGCAGACGCACAACAGAAATCTAAAGCGGATATAGAAACTGCTCGTCAGCAATCCGCCAACGAAATTGCTCAAACGCAAAAAGAAAATGCGACTAAGAAGCAACAATACGCTGATGAAGCCTATGAGGCCCGCAAGAAGTCTCAAGATGAAATAGCAAAAACGCAAAAAGAATCTTCGGACGCTATTTATCAAGCCAAACAAGAAGCTGCGGCTCAGATTCAGAAGGTGAAAGAAGATGCTGCTTCCGAAATTCAACGACTGAAAGAGGAAGTGAAAAAGCAAGAAGAGGCTCTGAAAAAATTGCAAGAAGAAGTCGGTAAAAAGAAGACTGGTAGTAATTAACCTCCATCGTTAAAAAATACTGAGGGGTGTCTTTCAAAAGAGGATACCCCTCAGTATTTTTGGTGATTTAGGAAACTGTAAGAAAAATTAACTCGTATCTAAATTTATAAATCAAAATAAAAGCATGAAAAAAATAACTATTTTCTTTTTCCTTTTTGTGGTAAATCATATTGCCGCTCAAGTTTCTACACCTATAAATACCAGATTAAGAGGTTTTTTTCCAAAAACGGAATTCAATATCACCACTGGTTCTAATATATGTGGTTACGCAACCAACGGACGTGAATATGCCCTCTATGGGCACAGCAAAGGTATGTCTATAATTGATGTGACCAATCCGGATTTGCCAGTGATTATTCATACCATACCCGCACTTGCGAGTGCTTGGCGAGAAATAAAAGTTTATAAAAACTATGCTTATGTGACCACCGAAGCATTAGGTCAAGGTTTGCAGATTGTTGACATGGCAGGATTGCCAGCTACCATTGCCGTCAAGACTTATTCGGGTACGGACAGTGTTTTAAATGTTATAAATAAAGTACACTCATTACATATTGATACCGCCAAAGGGAATGTTTATCTTTTTGGTGGTTCATCATCATTCAGCGACAATGTGACATCGTCGGGCGCAACTATTTTGAGCCTTAAAGATCCTTGGAATCCTAAGTACATTGGTAGATTCTCAACACTTTATATCCACGATGGTTACGTCAACAACGACACATTGTTTGCTTCTCACGTCTATGATGGTTCCTTTTCAATCATTGATTTTAAAGATAAAAGCAATCCCAAAACCCTCAGTACTACCAAAACACCTACGGCTTTTACGCACAATACTTGGATTTCTAAGTCGGGAAAATACATCTTTACAACGGATGAAAATGCGGGTTCTTATTTAGGGGCTTATGATGTTTCCAATCCTCAATTGCCGGTGCTTGTTGATAAACTTAGGTCTGCAGCAAAGGAAAATGCCATAATCCATAACACTCATATTTTAGGTGATTATGCCATTACTTCTTGGTATGGCGAAGGCATTGTTATTACAGACGTAAGCCGTCCGCAGAATATGGTCAATGTTGCTCAGTTTGATACTTATAATGGTAGCATAGCGGGTTTCGTAGGCTGTTGGGGCGTTTACCCGTACTTGCCCTCAGGCAATTTGGTCATATCAAACTATACAGGTGAGTTTTATGTCGTTACCCCAACTTATAAAAGAGCTTGCTATTTAGAGGGCAACGTAATAGACTCCATAACAAGACAACCCCTCAGTAGTGTGACTGTAAAAATCGAGTCTTCAGACATGGAAAAAGAGACCGTGTCTAAACTCTTGGGTGACTATTACACGGGTCAAGTAACGAGTGGAACTTTTCAAGTCACGTATTCTAAAACAGGATTTAGACCCAAAACAGTATCTGTCACGTTACAAAACGGGCAAATTGTTTTAAAAAACATTGAACTTGCGCCCATTGGTTCACCCACACTTGATGTTAATGACAAGTGGAATATCGCCGCTTATCCTAACCCTTTTGGTCAAACTTTAACCCTCAATTATCAACTTGATAACATTAAAGAAACAAAGGTTTTAACTATTTCAAATATTTCGGGTCAGGTTTTACACGCTCAAAAAATTGACAATAACGAAGGGGTGGTTTCCATTAATCAAAATTGGGCAAATGGCGTTTATTTTGTAAAAATTCAAACCGCTACATTTACGTCACGGATTTTGCGGATTGTTAAGCAGTAAATTTAAACGCTTGGGGCATGTACATTACGAAATGGGTGTAGTTTCCATTTGATGTATTTACTCACTGTTTTGTGCTTCGCACAAAATGCGTACTTGAAAGTTTTTTCTTTCGGATTGAAGTAATTTTATCAAATAAAAATTTTGAAAAATTTTTATTTGATAAAATTACTTCAATCCATTTAGTCCTTTTT
>JAYTMW010000156.1:0-2145 GCA_043728105.1 Saprospiraceae bacterium
ACAGAAAAAATAATCAACTATCTTTCGCCCAATAGCAGTAAATATATTGCCCAAAGAGGCCCCTCAGTATTTTTGGCACTTTCACGAAAATGCTGTCTAAATTTTTAATCTTTAATTCTAACCAATGAAATTAGTTTTTGCCACGGGCAACGCCCACAAAGTGAAGGAAGTCAACGACGTTTTGGCTAAAGAAAATGTGCTGCAAATTAAGGGAGAAAATATTGAAGTAGTAAGCATGAAAGAGATTGGTTGCTACGACGATATTCCTGAAACAACAGGCACAATCAAAGGAAATGCCTTGCAAAAAGCGCATTATCTCTATGAAAAGTACCATGTTGACTGTTTTTCCGAAGATACAGGTCTCGAAATTGATGCTCTTAATGGTGAACCTGGCGTGGATACGGCGCACTATTCAGGCTCTCGGGATGCGGATGAAAACATTGCTTTAGTTCTATCAAAAATGGGTGATAGTGACAATCGTTCTGCTCGTTTTTATACCGTAATTGCCCTTGTTTTAAAGGGGGAAACCCACGTTTTTGAAGGCGTTTGCGAAGGTCTAATACGCCGTGAAAAGTCAAATGGACACCAAGGATTTGGCTACGATCCTGTTTTTCAACCAAATGGTTTTGACCAAACTTTTGCTCAGTTGAATCCTGAAATTAAAAGCACAATCAGTCATCGGGCAAGAGCCACGAGTCAGTTGTTGGCTTTTCTGAAAAGTCTATAAAAAAAATACCCCCTCAGTATTTTTCAACATTGAGGAGGTTTTCGATGGGTTAAGACGAATTTTAAACAATTTCAACAATTTTTGTGAATGTTCATAAGTGTTAGAAAACCCGTACTCAACTTTCATTTGGTTTTCTTTAAAACAAAGTTGACAACTATTTTGGACGTTTGCAACCGTATGGACTATCTAATGTATGAATGGTATTGTATTTTGTATGAATGGTAGCTTTGATTGTATGAAGTAGCTTTAACCCAAACGAATCCGTGGGTCAAGCACACCATATAGAATGTCCACCAAAATATTCATCACCACAAAAACCAACGCCGTGAAAAGCACACAGCCTAACACCACGGGAATATCAAAATTTAACAAGGCTGTGACCGTCACTTGACCCAAGCCATTGTACGCAAACACGCTTTCAACGAAAAATGCGCCCGCCAAAAGACCCGCAAACCAACCCGATATGGCAGTCGTAACAGGATTTAAAGCATTGCGTAAGGCGTGGCGTATGATAACCGTGCTTGCGGGAAGCCCTTTTGCTTTGGCTGTGCGGATATAATCCATCGTTAAAATGTCGAGCATGGTGCCTCTTGTGAGTTGCTGGATGAGCGCAACGGGGCGAATACCCAAAGCAATAGCGGGTAAAATGAGGTTTTTCCAAACAATTTTTTCGTCGCCAAAATCATCCAATTCAAAGAGCGAACCTTGAATGTTTAAACCCGTCCAATCCGCAAACCAATAGCCCAAAGTCAAGGCTAAAATCATGGCAACGATATAACTTGGTAAGGAATAGCCCATCACGGATGCGATTATTGAAGTCGTATCGAACCAACTGCCTGGTTTTAAAGCCGCAATTACGCCCAGAATGAGTCCGATTATGGTCGCAATGAGCATCGCAAACAGGGCTAAAATAGCGGTTTGGGGAATGGCATCACTCAGAATATCGGACACTTTTCGACCACTTTGATAAGATTCTCGGAGGTAGGGCATTTTCAAAACTAAGGCATTTTCACTCGTTCTAATTAAGCGAATGAAGCTATATTTTTCCATGTTTTCTTTCGTGTCGGCATGGAAACTTAGGGGTGACACATCATTCAAATATATCAAAAGTTGGCTATAAAGTGGCAAATCAAGCCCTAATTCCTTCTTTTTCGCCTTCACCGTTGCATTATCGCTGCGTTGTCCGAAAGTCAGTCGGGTTGGGTCAACGGGTGCTAAATAGATGATGCTTGTGATGATAAGCACCACGAGTGTCATAACGGCAAAGCCATAAAAAAGCCTTCTAATGATGTAGCTAAACATTTTTTTAGTTTATTGTGGTTAGGCGTTAAACAAAAAATAATATACCCAACTTAGTCATTCTATTTCCTTTACTCTGCGTTAAATCCTTTTTAAATAATCCATTATTTCTCAAAAAA
>JAYTMW010000157.1:0-5976 GCA_043728105.1 Saprospiraceae bacterium
ATTTTTTGAGAAATAATGGATTATTTAAAAAGGATTTAACGCAGAGTAAAGGAAATAGAATGACTAAGTTGGGTATATTATTTTTTGTTTAACGCCTAAATACTATGCTTCGATTTCAGCCATAGCCTCAATCTCAACAATCTCTTGTACTTTAATATTTTCTTTGGTAGAAAATTCCATTAATTTCGGAATCGTAAAATGAAAGGTAGTACCGACCCCCTCAGTAGAAGTCACCCAAATCTTACCTTTTAGCTTCGACAATATTTTTTTACATGTTGCCAAACCTATGCCTGTACCTTCATACTTGTGCGTATATATACGTGTAAACAATTGAAAAACCCTTTCTTGATCTTCCTTTTTGATCCCGATACCGTTGTCGCTGATAGCAAAATGGTATTCATTTATATCTTCAACGCAAGTCACTTCAATCAAAGGTTTTGTATCTGTTTTTCTGAATTTTAAAGCATTAGCGATGATATTTTGAAACAATTGGGTCATTTCTGTCGCCGATGCTGTCACAGTTGGCAGATTGGAAAATCTTATTTTAGCATCTGTTTCTTGAATCGAAACCGTCAAATTTTGGATCACTTGTTCTAATTTAAAATTCAAATCGACATTCATTACATCTTGCGTTTTTTGTCCCAAAAGGGAATACGCCAAAAGTGTATCCAACAATTGTTGCATTCGTTTTCCACCATCAACTACATAGCCAATGTATTCGGTAGTTTTGGTATCCATCATATTTTTCAGATTGCGCTCAATGAGTTGCGTGTACATCGTCATCATGCGCAGCGGTTCTTTCAAATCGTGAGAAGCAGCATAAGCAAAAACTTGTAAATCTTGATTGCTTTCGGTCAATTGGTCTTGCAATATCTGTTGTTCGGCGTAATTTTTTGCCAATACTTTTTTCTGTATTTTAAGTTCATCGTTTTTCTTTTTCAGCATTTTAACAATAAAAATTTGGCTTCGCTCAAAAATAAGCAAACTAAAAAACATAAAAAATCCAACGAGCATATAGCTGATAACGGCATCCGTATTTGTACAGACCGATATGTTTAGATTTGGATAATAACATCCCGCCAAAAAAATCCCAAAGCAAGAAGCCGAGGCAACAAAAAACCAAAAAATAGCCCAAAGGTAGCTCTCAACCAAAACCATTGTCAAAATGACGGAATAAAGCCACGGCATAAAACAGGAATTGATACCACCCGTTTTGAGCAATATAGGGATTAGAGCACTGTACCATATAATACTCAAAACATTGCCAGAAACCGTGATGTCAGCTTTCTTTTTGAAATAAAATAAAGCCGTGATAAACAATGGAATGGCGCATAAAGTAGGCAAATAAGCCACTGTTTCGATTGTTTTTGACAGAAAAAGGAGTGTGACAAGGGCAACAAGCGTAAAATAATGAGAAAAAACAAGAATAGTTGCTTTCCGATTTCGAATAATCGATTTCCGAAATGAAGGATGCAAGAAATAACTAAAAAACGTAAATCGTCTTTCCATAACAAGTTTGAGAACAATAAAAATTTTAAAAAATGGATTCAAAATTTTAGTTTTGCCTATGCGAGTAAAATGATTTTTACTCAAGGAGAAGAAGGCATTGTGAATTTTTATTAAAGTTTAAACATCAAACCAAATTTAAAGTTTCCTTAATAATGTCAAATTTTATATTTAAATTTATGTAATAAAATGTATATTTATTTAAAATTAATTTGTTTGAGAGAATTTACCCCATGAAAATAAAAATGTCGAAGCGATATGTAATCACTTCGACATTTTTTTCTATATAAAGCAAAAAATAGCAAAAATACTGAGGGGGTCTCTTTCAATGACTTAAAACAGCCGCCTCAACAACTTTTTGACTGTCATTTGACTTACAAGATTCTGATGGGTGTGTTTTCGGAATCGTAAAATGAAAAGTTGTACCAACACCTTCCGTTGATGATACCCAAATCTTACCATTGAGTTTCGTTAATATTTTTTTACAAGTAGCCAAACCAATGCCCGTGCCTTCATAATGGGTATGTGAATAGAGGCGTGTGAAGAGCTGAAAAACCCGTTCTTGATCCTCCGCTTTGATGCCAATTCCATTATCGCTGATGGCAAATATAAATTCATTTTTTTCTTCTGCACAGCATACTTCAATCAAAGGTTTTGTATCGGTTTTTCTAAATTTCAAAGCATTGGCGATGATATTTTGGAACAATTGGGTCATTTCAGTAGGGTAGGCTGTTACAGTAGGAAGGTCAAGACAAACGACTTTTGCATCACATTCTTGAATCGCTACCGTTAAATTGAGTAATACTTTTTTTAATTTTTCATTCAAATTTACCCTTGAATTATCCTGCCTATTTTTACCCAAAAGCGAATATGCCAAAAGATTGTCAAGCAAAAGTTGCATGCGTTTCACGCCATCGGTCACATAAGAAATGTATTCTTGGGTCTTTTCATCAAGCGTTTTTTTCAAACCCCGCTCAATCAATTGCGTGTACATTGTTATCATACGAAGTGGTTCTTTCAAATCATGGGAGGCGGCATAAGCGAAAATCTGTAATTCTTGATTGCTTTCTGTGAGTTGTTGTTGCACTTTTTTCAATTCTGTCATACTTTTAGCGAGGGCAAGTTTTTGTGTTTTGAGTTCTTCATTTTTCCTTCTAAACATGCTAATAACAAAAACTTGATTTCTTTCAAAAATAATCAAATTCAAAAACATAAAAAGTCCTACCAAAACATAGCTAATGACAGCATCTGTTTCATTGCAAACGGACGCATTTATGCTTGGATAAAAACGCCCCGCTACGTACAAGGCAATACAAGTAGCTGTAGCGATTGAGAACCAGATAGTAGCCCAAATATAGTTTTCTACAAGCACCATAACAAAAATAATGGAATATAGCCACGGCATAAAACAGGAATTAATGCCGCCCGTATTGAGCAGAATTGGCAGAAGTATAGCGAACCAAGATATGCTCAAAATATTGCCCGAAACAGTAATGCCTCCCTTTTTTTTGAAATAAAACAGTGCAGCAACAAACAAAGGAACAGCACAATAAGCGGGTATTAAAGCCACTTTTGCTATTGTATTGGAGAGCAAAAGCAATGACACAAGGGCAAAAATCGTGAAATAGTGGGCAAAAACAAGAATAGTTGCCTTCCTATTTCTAATGAGCGATTTTCGAAAAGAAGGGTGCAAAAAATAGCTAAACAGCTTATACTTTTTTTCCATAAATTAATGGTGTGAACGTTAAATAGATTCCAAAATCGTATTACAAATTTACTTTTTAAATCCTGTTAATCAGAAAAAAAACAATACTGAAAACGCTTTTTTGAGATTGTATAAATTTCGCATATCTCAGTTTTGTCCTGTCACTTATTTTAAAAAGTCAACTAAGGTATAGTTTATTTTGTCAGTGTTTAAACATTATTTCAAATTTAAAGTTTCGTTAACAGTATTGTATTTTTAAATATACATGATAACAATACATCAGTGTTTACTATGTCACGATTTTTATAAACCAATATTGAAATTGAAAGTAAAAAAAGTAATAAAGATCTATCGAAAAATAAAAATGTCGAAGCGATACCAGACCGTTTCGACATTTTTATTTAAATAAAATATAATTTATAACAATTTGTAATTTATTGAAATACAATTACTTATCAATTAATAAACCGCTTCAACAATACGCTTAATCGTTGCCGCATCGCCCATTGTGTAATAATGTAAACAAGGCACACCGGCTGCTTTCAATTCTTTTGATTGTTGAATACACCACTCAATACCCACTTCTTTCACGTCATCATCCGTTTTTGCTTTGTTGACTTCTTTCACAAATTCATCGGGTAAATCAATGAAAAACAAACGTGGAATTGAATTTAATTGATATTTTTTGGTAATAGGTTTCAATCCTGGCACAACAGGCACATCAATGCCCATTTCTTTACATGCTTTGACGTAATCAAAATATTTTTGATTATTGAAAAACATTTGTGTCACAATATATGCCGCACCTGCATCCACTTTTTGTTTCGTATATTCCATATCCGTTTTTAGACTTGGCGACTCAAAATGCTTTTCAGGATAACCTGAAATCCCGATACAAAAATTGGTTTTATCACCATTTGTAATATTCGAATCGAGGTATTTACCTTCGTTGATGCCCGCTAATTGCTTCACGAGGTCAATCGTGAGCGCATGACCTTCGGGATGTGGCGTAAATTTATCTTCAAATTTTGCGGCATCACCCCGCAAAGCCAAGACGTTATTGACGTTCAAAAAATTCAAATCTATCAACGCATTTTCCGTTTCTTCTTTAGAGAAACCACCACAAATTAAATGCGGCACGGCATCCACACCATAACGATTCATAATGGCGGCACAAATACCGACCGTTCCAGGACGCTTCCGAATAGCCGTTTTTTCGTAATAACCACTCGGACGTTTGCGATAAATAAACTCCTCCCGATGATAGGTTACATCAATAAAGGGCGGTTTAAACTCCATCAAAGGGTCTAAAGTATTGAAAATGGCCTGCATCGAACCACCCTTCAAAGGCGGCAATATTTCAAAGGAGATAAGTGTTTTGTCCTTCGAGGCCTCAAAATAATCTGTTACTTTCATATAAATTTTGTACTGTTATAGATAGAATATTGGTTGCTTGTAATCATAAAATATTGATTATCAATGTTTTATGTTATTTCTTTCAAATTGAATTACAAAATTATAAAAACGCTTACAATTAAAAGGTGTATTCTGTCACGAATTTGTATTTAAATTTATTCTAAAATATAATTTTGTTTTTCTGAAATGACCAAAATACTGAGGGGGTGCTTATCTCCTAAACTTTGATTTAATAAAAAAGTTTAAACCAAACAAATTGAAAGTCTAATATTTTTATAAAATCACTTTTATTTTACCTTAAAAATGATAATCAATGACTGTAAAAACATTTTTTTTAAGCCTTATTTATGTGAGTTCAATAGCTATTTGCACAGCTCAAAAAGACACTATTTATCTTGATGTCAACGGTGCGAAAGTTGTGTCTTCTTTGGCAGCTACCTATCAAATACGCACTCAAGTTAAGAAATCTCAAATTGAAATAATTGAGGAATATGACGCAATTTTGGGTTACAAAAAACGATACTCTATGTTCAAAAAATTGCCCCAATGGACAATGGAAGAAGTCGTTATAACAGGCTATGCAATGGTGGGCGGACAGCGTGTAGCTTCTGATAAACGACCAAAAGTTGTTAAAATCTTAGATTCTTCAATGGTCAAACACGGTAGCTTTATGGAATGGTATCCTTCGGGTTCATTAAAAGTCAGGGGTTCATATCTTTTTGGACGATTTAATTGCACTTTGGAGACTTTTCATACCAACGACAAACTCATGCAAATTGAAGAATATCATCTTGATACATTGAAAAAAGCAAATTGTTTTGATAGCTTGGGTAATGAAACAACGCTTAACCCTTTTTTTGAATTACCAAAATATCCAAAAGGGGATGCCGCCTTATTTAAATTTCTAAGCCAGACAATTCGCTTTCCCAAAGAAGCCAGAGAAGCGGGAATGCAAGAAACAATTTTTGTCAGCTTCACTATTGACAAAACAGGAAAAGTGACAAAAACTAAAACATTGAAAAGTAAATCCAAAGATTTGGCATCTGAATCTATCAGAACCGTTGAGGCTATCCCAAAATGGACTCCCGCTAAATTAGACGGAAAACCTGTTGAAATGACTTTATTAATACCTTTTACTTTTGTGCTTGAATAATTTCCAGATGAATTTTTAAGTCGAACTTATTTAAAAATCCTTAGAAATACTGAGGGGGTATAAAAAAATCCATCCTGTTACAGCAAGATGGATTTTTTTAATTTCAATCACCAATCACCAATCAAATATCCAACAATAAACTCGTTGGGTCTTCAATCAATTCTTTCACTTTCACCAAGAAAGTAACCGAAGTAGA
>JAYTMW010000158.1:0-11038 GCA_043728105.1 Saprospiraceae bacterium
ATTTTTTGAGAAATAATAGATTATTTAAAAAGAATTTAACGCAGAGTAAAGGAAATAGAATGACTAAGTTGGGTAGATTATTTTTTGTTTAACGCCTAAGCATAAATTAAAATAATTGAGTAAGGCTACATCAAGTGATGAGGTTTTATGATAAATTGTCGCTTTGGTTGAAAAAAGGGCAAAATACTGAGGGGCCTCCCCAATTCAAAACTTTTAACCTAACTGTGCTAAAATTCAAAAAAATTGGTCTGCCTATTATCTGAATAATAGACAAACCAATTAATTAAATCTACATAATTTTATGTATTAAAACATAGATTTACGTAAAAAACTTAGTTACTCCTGGCACCGCACACGGATACATACCATTCGCATCAGGCATCAAAGGCGGATTCGCATCCCACTCAAAAACCTTCGGCATGATGTTGATACCTGAATTTATCGCCTTATCCCACTCAACAACTTGACCTGAATACGTGGCCATGCGACCCAAAATAGATGTCATGGTACTCTTTGCGCCGTTTTCGGCATCCGCAAATTTATATTCTCCTTTGGCAATCGCAGCAAACAATTCGTCATGCTCCACTTGATATGGATTTGGGTCATTTTTAGCATCGTGTTGGAAAATGGCTTTGCCTTTACGATCTTTCATGATGCCCGTTCCACAAATCACCGAGCCTTTTGTACCAATCAAATGTTCATCCACACGGCTCAAAGTGCCAGGTTGGTGGCGGCATTGACTGCTCAAAATGGTGCCATCGGCGTATTCAAATTCTACAAAATGGTGGTCAAAAATCTCCCCAAATTCCTTGCCTACCCTCACATTACGCCCGCCCATTCCTTGCGCACGCACGGGGTAGCCTTGTTTTGCCCAATTCATCACATCCAAATTATGAATATGTTGTTCTGTAATATGGTCGCCGCAAAGCCAATTAAAATAGTACCAGTTGCGCATTTGATATTCCATCTCGGTTTGACCCGCTTTACGCTCACGCACCCAAACGCCGTCGTTATCCCAATAAACCGAACCCGCCACGATGTCGCCTATTTTGCCATCGTGCACCCGCTTCATTATTTCTCGATAAACCTTTTGATAATGACGCTGTAAACCCACTACCACATTCAGTTTTTTCTGTTTCGCTATTTCTGCCGCATCCAAAATTCTCTTGATACCCGCTGGATCTACTGCCATAGGTTTTTCCATAAAAATCTGTTTGCCTTGGCGCACCGCTTCTTCAAAATGCATCGGACGGAAGCCCGGCGGTGTTGTCAAAATGACCACATCTGCCAATTCCATAGCCTTTTTATAAGCATCAAATCCATGAAATTTGTTCGATTCAGGCACTTGAATACGGCTTTTTAAGTCCTTTCCATCCGAAGTTTCAGGATTCATAATTTTTTTGTAACACTCCTCAACGGCATCTGGAAAAGCATCTGCCATTGCCACAAGTCGAGTGTTTTCTTTCACGCTCAATGCTTGTACTATTGCGCCCGTGCCACGACCACCGCAGCCAATGAGCGCAATTCTAATTTCTCCCGTTCCTGCAGGGAAAAAATTTTGAGTACCCCAAGGCGCAGCAAACATACCACCCGTCATAATTGCCGAGTTTTTCATAAAATCACGGCGAGATAATTTAATTTTTTTCATTTTCTATCAGTTTAGTTAAATTTAAAAAAAGTGTATTGCGCATTGCGTAATGAGTATTGCGTATTGTGTCATTCAATACGCTGTAAGCAATACGCCCTACTTCAATTCAAGATATTTCAAAAAAAACACTGCAACTTCCTCTTTTGTCGGTTGTTTTTCAGGTTTCACAATCCTAAAACCTACGAAGGGCGAATCTGCATTCCACCATTTACTTTTCGGAATTTGCGGGTCACGCCTATTCCAAATTGGGTCAGATTTGATGCGATTCGCAGGTCGCAAATCAACATCTTTACTACTAAAGCAACCGCCTTTTACCGTCCGAGGGTGCCGAGTTGTCGGCAATACTGAGGGGTCTGTCTCCGTAATAGTCGCAAAATAATCTTCTTTATATTCATCCAAACACCACTCCAAAACGTTTCCCAACATATCATACAAACCCCACGCATTGGGCTTCAATTCACCCACTTTATGGTATTTATTGCCACTATTTGCCTCAAACCAAGCAAATTCCTTCAAATTTTTAGCATCTTTCCCCATCGGATAAGTCGTCGCACTGCCCGCACGAGCTGCATATTCCCACTCCGCTTCGGTGGGCAAACGATAAAAAACGCCTGTCTTTTCGTAAAGCCATTTGCAATACATCAAAGCGGCATATTGCGTCATACTATTTGCAGGAAAACCGCCCTGTTTGCCCATGCCGATTGTAAAATCAATATAAGCGGGACTCGGTCGGGTTATCGCATCGGGCTTTTTAATGGTATCTCTCATGCCGTCTTTAAAAAAATCATATTGGTCATACGTAATCTCATAAACCGACATCCAAAAAGCCCCAATTTTTACTGTTTTTGCAGGGCCTTCATCTTTTTCTCGCCCTTTCTCTTTGTCGGAACTGCCCATCAAAAAACTGCCCGAAGGAATGGGTGTCATCTTTATTTTTACATCCGTGCCAACGACTTCTTGCTCGTAAGGCTGTGCTGTTGCTTGCGCAAATACAAGGTTTTGTATAAATAAAATGATAAAAACTAAAAGTATGGGTTTGCAATTTTTCATAGGTAAATTTCAATATTATTGTTACAATTTTAATAACAATCAATAGGGTTTCACCCTATTCTATCATACATCGCCCTTTCAGGGCTTTCAAGATAAAAAGGGTTTATAGTTAAAAGCCCTGAAAGGGCGAAGTATGTCAGAAAAGGGTGAAGCCCTATTGAAAAATATTGAAAATAAAGGCTCAATTTAAGGAAAAATATTTTGTAAAACCCGATGTCTGCCACGATTTAATTTTACCCTTCCGCATTTCTAAAATCAATAGTTCCGCATTGGGGTACTTGCGCACCAATTGCATCGCTTTTTTAATCGGCAAAACACTACATGCCGTTGCCAACCAATCCGCCAAATCGCCACTCGGTGCAATAATCGTCACATTGCGTTGGTGCGTGAGACCCATGCCCGTCTTCGGACTCACGATATGCGAATACCGTTTTCCTTCAAACGAAACGTTATTATACATATCGCCCGAAGTTGCCACGGCTTGATTTTTTAGGCTTAACATTTGTGGCATCAAGGCTTCTTCACTTTGTGGCACGCTGATAGCAATTTGCCAATCATCGTTATCAGGTTTGTTACCCACCGCCAAATCGCCGCCCGCATCCACGAGGCACATTGGGAACTTATTTAACGTTAAAATCTCAACGGCAATCTCCGCTGCAAAGCCTTTTACGATGCCGCCAAAATCGAGAAGCACCCCCTCAGTATTGAACGAGATTTTTCGATTTTTTTCATCTATTTTGACGTGTTGCCAACCTGTTTTCAACAATGCCGCCTTGCATTCAGAAGCGTTTGGCATCGCCTTGGTCTTTTTTGCCTTGCGCCAAAGTTTCACAACATTGCCCACCGTCACGTCAAAAGCACTACTACTTGAACGAGCCGCATTCAACGAAATTTTTAGCATGTAGTACAAATCATTCGACACTGAATACCACTCCCCTACCTTATATGTGCGGGCCAATTTTGATATTTCACTCGTCGAATCGTAGTCGCTAAACACGGCGTTCAATTCATCTACACGTATATATGCCTTATCCACGGCCGCTTGCACCCCCTCAGTATCACGGGCAAAAACGGTGATTGTGAAGGGCGAACCCATTTTGGGTTTGGTAAAAACGTGTTTTTGTTGTGCAATACAGAATGATTGTATGAAGAACAAAGAACAAATTATTGCTAATTTCATGGTTGTCTATGATTGATTGATACAAATGTAGCGGCTGATTTATCTGCCGTCAAAAATATACAAAGGCGGCAGATAAATCAGCCGCTACATAAAAAAGCCATAAGACAACGCTTATGGCTTTTTATTCATAACTACTTAAAAATACATAATTTTACATAAAATTACTTACCAAACCCTTTCATCGCATTCAAAACTGCCGCAAAAAACGAAGGTTTCTCTAAGTTTTCATCAAACGATTTGGTTTCATCATACGCATCACGGAACATACTCATTTTAATTTTAGCCAAAACTTGTTCCCGCAAACCCATATCATTTTTCAAAATCTTCAACGCATCGGCCTTTACTTTTTCAAAAGCTTGTTTTTTGATTTCAGTTTTTTCATTCACAACTTCCGCTTTTTGAAATAAATTAGCGGATGTCTGCATGATTTTGGGGGCTGATTTGCGTTTTTCTTTTTCCTCACTCGCATCCGTATAACCTGAACGAACAGCCTCAACAAAAAAGCCTGCCGCCGAATCTTTAATTTTGCCCGCTTTATAACTTTTATCTGTCACCCGAATAGCCCGTTCAATGGTTTCACGATCATATTTTTTCAACAGCGACCTAAATACAATTTCCGTCACACCGTAATTTTGAACCGCAGGAAAAAATTCATCAAAAACTTCCTCCCCTACCCCATTGATAATTTTTTTCAAAGGCGGCGTAATATTAATCGTTTGCTTGTTGCGCTCGCTACTGATGCTAAAATGAATGCCGACAACCCGCTTGCCCTGTTTCAATTCCGTATATGTGAAACGCAAATCCGTACCTTCAAAGCGTTTTGCCGATTCATCTAAGACTTTAATCCTAAAATTAGCGTACAAATCGTACTTATTGCCCACGCCCAGCATGTCTTTCAACTCGCCCAACTCAAATTTAGGGTTTTTCCGTCCACGGTCATGGTAAGATTTGAGTAACTGATACAAGCGGGTAATCGTGCCACTGTGCAGCAATTTATAGTTATTTATGTCGAATTTGGTGAAATCTCGCTTCAATTGGAGCAAAAATGGCTTCAATTTTGGGTGAATTGTCAGAGCCACGTACACGTTTTCAGTACCTTCATAGTTCACCATTTTCTCGACACCCGTAACCAAATAGGTATCCAAAATCCAGTCTTTACCATGCTCATCTTTGAGTGGAACGGAAATTTCACGCCGACGGAGTTTCGTCGCCGCCTCAATTATAGTGTCGTAAAGTCGCCCATTTTTTTCCAAACCTGCAAAATTGATGAGATCCTTTACATAAATCTTGTATTCATGAAAGTCTGTATCCCGCATATCAATCATGGTACACATTTTTCCAAAAATCATCATCTCCCAAAAAGAGATAGCATCCTTATATTTTGCTTGAATAAAATCGTTGGATTGGACGAAAGTATTAGGCGACTCACTGAATACCATTACTTGTTTTTTATCTTTCATTAGTATGCACTTTTGCTCAAAATTATTACTTCTTACTCAAAAAAAGTAATTTTTGTTACTTCTTTTTTTTAAGTAGTTTTAGCGAGCATTGCATTTACTATTACATTAGGTGAGAATTTAGTAATAGTAAAAAATAGCCTTAAAGTGAGATTTTTGTAATAATAAAGAAATGGTATTTTTTGAGATTTTTGTAATAATAAAAATCATAACACCTTGATTATCAATTAATTAAGTAGTTTTTAGGTCGCTGGAATTATGTATTCCGTTTTTCTCAAAATCTTAATACAATTATTACTTCAAAAAAAGTTAAATGTAGTTCGTCGAAAAAATAATTTTTTTTTATAAAACATAACTCATTGATACTCAAATCTTTAAATCTGCCAACAATTCTATCTATCAAATTTAATTTGGGCTATTCCCTTTTATGAACCATTAAAGTGAGATTTTTGTAATAATATGCCAAAAAGAAAGTGAGATTTTTGTAATAGTAAAATCAATGGGAAAACATCTAATTTTAGAGTCATTCATTTTGAAGCATAACTAAGCCAAAAAGGCGTTTTTGAGGCTATTTTAAGAGATTTTTGTAATAATAAAACAGGTAGAATCCGTTTTTGAGATTTTGGTAATAATTGGCTATTTCAAAACCTCCATAACTCATTCATTATCAATGAGTTATGTACCTTTTGAAATGTTACGTTCCTACACCTATATATATCTGTGTATTCATACAGGAGAAACGAATAGCAAAATCATTGCAAAAAAGTGAGATTTTGGTAATAATAAAGCCTTTGAATTATTCCTTTTGAATTAAGTGAGTGAGATTTTTGTAATAATTAGGAAAAAGAGGGCTTTTTCTCCATTTCTATTATTACGAATATCTCACTATACCAAAGTGAGAAAAAGGTAATAGCACCGTGAGAGAATTGTAATAGTAAAACATTGAGAAGTGAGATATTAGTAATAGAGAAAGTGAGAAAAAGGTAATTATATGGTGAGAATTTAGTAATCATTCGACGAGATTTTTGTAATTATTCTTCTCGTAACTTATTGATAATCAATGTGTTATAGAGGTCTTAAAACAAAAAGAAAAAATGTAATTAAAAAACTACAACAGTAAAAGTCAAAAAAGGGGTTGATGCTTTTTTTTATAAAAAAAGAAAATCTTACGGCATACGCACATAAGATTTTCTTGATTTTATCGAAAAATAGTCTAAAATACTTGGGGGAAAGCTTTTCTTGAATTTTGCAAAGTAAATTTAAGACTCCGAGCAAATCATTAAAAAAAATATTCAAACTCGAAAGCGTCTAAATCCTATTAATCACAAAAAATCCTATAATCCTAATTCTATATCTTGTTTCTAAAATATTGACGAGCCAACATCACAAAAAAACCTTTAACGGTTTGACCATTCTCATCAATCTCCGCTTCTATTTGATCATATAAATCCATAGGCACATCCATATTCAATCTTTTGACTTCTTTGACCTCTTTAATCTTCTTTTCAGGCTCTATCAATTGTTGATTCAATGCCTCCAAAGCCGCTTCCTGCCCTGCGGCAGTTTTCGTATTAATCGTTCTCGTTAATTTCTTCTTTTCCATTTTTACTTAAATTTATGTTTTAGTATGTTAAATTATGTATGAATAAGTAGTATTACGTATTGAGTAGTTAGTATTGAGTAGTTAGTATTGAGTAGTTAGAAGTTAGTATTTAGATTGCCTTAGGCATGAATTATAAACGTTTAACACAATCAAATTCTTTAAACTAAATTTAGATAACTACTTACTTCAAATTATGTCGCCTAATATTTTCTAAATCTATTGGGGGATTTAATTTTGAGATTGATACGTAAAATTACTTAAATTTATGTAATAATATGTCATTTTGCGTATTTAGTGTTTTTCTATTCAAACTCATTGTATTTATCAGATTGAATAATTTGCTCTATTTTCTAAAACAGATTTTATTAAACATAAAAAAAATATACGCAAAAATATGCACAATTACTTAAAAATACATACTTATACATATAAATTATTCAAAGAAGCCCATTTTTTGCGCAATTTCTTCAATTTCGTCCGTCAACCGATTGATTTCATCCTTAGCTTTTTTGTCCTTGTATTCAATCACACCCAAACCTTGAATCGTTGTTTCTTGATAAGCCACTCGCTCCCCCATTGTCGTTTTCAAAATCGGAATTTCAAAATCAGACAAGGCTTCCCTCAATTCCTTACTGATGTTTCGGTTTTCATTGTACTTGTTGAGCAACACATACGCCACGACCGATTCTTTGAACGCTTTGGCTTGTTGATAGCGTTCCACAAAATGCTCAAACGACCAAAAATCGAAGCCACTCGTCGAAATGGGAATCAATATGACATCACTTGCCAAAATGGTTCTATTGGCTCGTTCCGACAATTGCGGCGTTCCGTCGATGATGACAAATTCATAGTCTTTGTTCAAGGCTTCTATTTCCTTGTTGAGTTTGTCACCCACGGCAAAAACAGGTACTGAAAAAATGCCTTCGTCCCTTTGCCCCGACCATTTCACCGCCGAGCGTTGTTCGCCGTCCGTATCCACGATACAGACCTTGTAATCCCGCTTTGCGAGTGAGACAGCGAGGTTAATTGAGATAGTCGTCTTCCCTACCCCACCCTTCAAATTAGTAACTGCAATGACCATAATATTATGTTTTTATGCGTTTTAGTAAGTTATTTTATGTAAAAATATGTATTAACACTTAAAAATAGAGTCTATTTGAGTTCGTAGTCAAAAAAATGGGTAAAGATTTTTTCGATTTTAAGCCACGTTCAAAGTAATCTCAACTACTTGTGAATTTTTAATTGCTTTTGTCCTTAAAATCTAAAAAAAAGATATTTTGAACAAATTTGTTTGAACCAAAAAGATGCAAAAAACAATCTTATCCTTGATTCAACGTCAAAAGCATACGTTATTTTACATAAATTTATGTATTTATACGCAATTGTATGTTTAATTGTACGCAAAAATATGTAATTCTATGTAATAACAAGTATTTTTATACACATTTTTGTTTTTTATAATTTAAAAAAGATAGATTGGATTTTATTCCATGCGAATCAGTGTATGAACAAAAAATGCTTTTCTGTGTAAACCGTTTTATATACTCGGTCGAATTTGGTTTTGAGATTCTTGAAGCGACGATTTTAAACCTAACAGTGTAAACGAGTACATCTATTATCTTGAAACCACCGATTTCAATCGGTGGGTCATGCAAATCCACGAAACACATCTATCTTCTATTCAAATACATCACATCGTTTGTGTATGAATGTGATTTTTTGAAAAGAAGATAGATGTAGGTAGAAGTAGTTTGTTACCCACCGATTGAAATCGGTGGTTTCAAGATGATAGATGTACACAATTGCACAGGTTGGTATTAACCGCTTAATGCGTTTATTGCATGAGATAATATTGCGTGAAAAATTCGGTGGTAGAAACTGCCACAACTATAATTGCGACAATAAAGGTTGAAAAAAGGGTCATTTTATTCTATTTATGTTTAAAATTAAGTAAAAATATGTATTATTATGTATAGATACATACTTTCTGCAATACCCTTTTTACTAACTTTTCAATTTTCCTTTTGCCAAAACAAAATTTTTCCCACCTTTGCCCTATTATTAGCAGCATATCCTTAAACAGAAACGTCAATGTCTATAAGATTACCCGCCGAATGGGAGCCACAGAGTGCTATCCAATTTACCTTTCCGCATGAAGACAGTGATTGGCAGCCGCTTTTAGATCGGGTTGTGCCGTGCTTTGCCCGCATCATTGAAACGGTTACTCGTTTCCAAAAAGCAATCGTTGTGTGCAGAAATGTGGCGCAAACGGCTGAAATACTGAGGGGGTGCCAACAAGATAATTTGATACTCGTAGAACTGCCTTCCAACGACACTTGGGCGAGAGATCACGGCGGTATTACCATTCTCCACGAAGGAAATCCTGTGATATTGGATTTTATGTTCAATGGTTGGGGCTTGAAATTTGCGGCGGATAAAGACAATTTGATAACCGAATTGCTTTACAGTAAAAACATTTTAAAGGCGGAGAAGTTGATAAAAACGGGTTTAGTCTTAGAAGGCGGCGGCATTGAGAGCGACGGAATGGGTACATTGATGACTACTTCTGAATGTCTTTTATCGCCAAATCGGAATCCGCACTTATCAAAAGAAGAAATTGAAGCCCGTTTGAAGGTGTTTTTTGGCGTTGAAAGGATATTATGGCTCAACAACGGCTACTTGGCGGGCGACGATACTGACTCGCATATAGACACGTTAGCTCGCCTATGTGATGCCGATACGATATGTTATGTAAAGTGCGAGGACGCTGCGGATGAGCATTTTGTAGCTTTGAGAGCGATGGAAGAGGAGTTAAAGACCTTCAAAAAAGCGGATGGTACGCCCTATAATTTGGTTGCCTTACCAATGGCAGACGCGTGTTTTGATGATGAAGGACAACGTTTGCCCGCTACTTACGCTAACTTCCTTATCATAAATGGGGCAGTTTTAGTGCCTACTTATGGTGTGAAACAGGACGAAAAAGCCTTGCAAATACTGAGGGGGTGCTTTCCAAAACATGAAATTATTGGTTTAGATTGCTTGCCATTGATCTGGCAACATGGTTCTTTGCATTGTATTTCGATGCAATATCCTGAAGGCGTTGTGTAAAATTATGTATAATTACTTAAAAATATTTAAAAATATTTAAAAATACTTATTAGTATGTACTCAATAGTTAGATTTAATTGTAAATACCTACTACTTTGGTCTTTCCCTTTAATGATGTTAATTTTAAGTTGTAATTTGAAATCAACTGTATTAGTCATGAAGCGACAACCAGCATTAGATGAAAAAGCGGCTTTTATCATTTTTGGTTTAGACGATTCAGTCAATTTTGAAAGCAAAGATATAGTAGGGGATATAGATGTTAAAGATACAGGGTTTAGCTTTA
This sequence comes from Saprospiraceae bacterium, assembly GCA_043728105.1. GTDB lineage: Bacteria > Bacteroidota > Bacteroidia > Chitinophagales > Saprospiraceae > JAAFJT01. The sequence continues at coordinate 10,330 of JAYTMW010000158.1, forward strand.
ATTGTAGTTATGAGGATGCAGTTGAGATGATAGAGCAAAGAGCAAGAGAAATGGGCGCAAATGCGTTCAAAATATATAAGCATAAACAACCTGATATTTGGAGTTCCTGTCATCGCATAAGGGCTAAGGCTCTTTATCTTGAAGATTTATGGCAATATGAGAAAGAAATTGAATGGAGTTCCAAAAGAAAACTTAAAATAAGAGATTTTAAAGGGGACACTACAAATAAATCGGCTTTAGCGGCAACTTCAAGTGGTATAAAAGTTTTTTGGAGTAGAAAATCTCGTTTTGTTAAAGGTTATGCAGAAGTTGTTACCTTTTATGATTGTACTGCATCATATTTTAGAGAGAGAAAAGATACTGCTCACGTACTCGCACATGAGCAATTACATTTTGATATTTCCGAGTTACATGCTCGGAAATTTGTTAAAACAATACGAAACGAGTTTCCCGCTTTCAAAGATTTTATGTTAAAAAGTGATAGTATCTACAAGAAAGCATTGCTTGACTTGAATTTGGCACAAGATACTTATGACCTTGAAGTTTATTCAGATACTTCAAGACAACAAATTTTGTTCGCTAAAATTGCATCAGAATTGAAAGCATACGAAGCTTTTTCTAATAAATCCATTAAGTTTAGAAAATAAATACAGAATAGTAAGTAAATTTATGTAAAAATATGTATAATTATGTCAAAACTAAAAATAGG
>JAYTMW010000159.1:0-27636 GCA_043728105.1 Saprospiraceae bacterium
AGAATCTTACAATTTAGGTATAAATAAACTCAAAACTTGCAACTTCCCCTTTGTGGTCTTTTAGCCACGGTCTTCATTTTTGAGTTTGCTGCATTTAAAAAGTAATTACACAGCCAATTACAAGAACCTGTTTATATCAACATTTCAATTTTTTAATCTCATTTATTCACAAAAATTTTCTACGTTAAAGATGAACAGAAATTCAATCAAAAATCTCAAAAACATTTTCTCAGCAAAAGAGCAATTGTCCATTGGTCAACAGTTAAACATCAGAGGCGGCGACGGCGAAGATGATGAAGACAAGCGTCGTGATGGTTACAGATCCGCTTCGTCAACAACTGGTACGACAGGAACGACAACGACAACAACCCCTACGCCTACTACAACTACCGTAAAGTCAGGTTTATAACAAGACTAAGGAGTTGAAGCGTCTAAAAGTCTCGGAAACACATAGTTTTCGAGACTTTTCTTTTTATTACCTCATAAAAACTCCTCCGTAATGCTGTCACATTTAAACAGAAATTTAAGGTTTCAAATCAAAAAATTGATTGTAAATCAATACAATACACATTATGAATAATAATATTAAAAAAAAACAAGGTCACAATTCAATTAATTTACCGTTAATTCTATGCTTTTATAGCACCTTTTTTGTGAAAGTAAATATACAAAACAAATTTGCTCAGTTTTCTCTTAAAATACTGAGGGGGTGCGTTTCAGAATCTTACAATTTAAAGAAGTTGAATAAATCAATAAAAACTTGCGGCTCTTCAAATCAGTCTTTTCGACTGTGCACTTGCTGTTATGTTTCCTATCTTTTAAGATTCTCATAGAAAATTGTCAAAAACCGATTTAAAATAAAACAGCAATTTTTTAACTTTTTTTTCATTCACAAAAATAATTCTACGTTAAGATGAAAAGTAAATCTATTTTCGAACTCAAAAACATTTTCTCAAATAAAGAGCAATTGTCAGTCGGTCAACAATTAAACATTAAAGGTGGTGATGATAAGCGCAACGATGCGTTGAGATTGCCGCCGCCGCCTGTCAAGTTACTGATGTAATTCTATTCAAATCAGGATTAACCCAAAAGCCTTGAAAACGAATCGTTTTCGAGGCTTTTCTGTTTTAAAATATTTTAAGAATTAAAAAGCATCAAACCTGTCAAGTATTACTCTTATGAGAACTTAATTTATTTTGTAAAAAAAGTAACATAATTCTAATAAATAATCAAAAAAAATGACCGTTTGAACATCACTTTTATCGAAAACAAAAAAAAGATATAATCTGATAAATAGCTGATAATCAATGCTTTATAGTGGAATTTAATATTAAATATTGACAAAAAACATAGTCACAATCTAATACTTTTTTTAGGTGATTTGGTATGAGTATAGCACTCTTTTTGCAACATACTTTACAACACAGCAATCAATCAATATTTAAGTAAAATACTGAGGGGGTTGTTTTGAATCTTAACAATTATAGAGTTGAAAAAATCAACATAAAACTTACAGTCATTCAAAGAGTATTAATCCATTACTTCTTTGATTCTTCTGATAAAGTATCCTATCGTTTAAGATTCTCATAAAATTAATTACATAAGCCTAATAATATTAAAATCTCAATTTTTAACTTTATTTCATTCACAGTAAATTTCTTGTTAAAATGAACAGTAAATCGATTTTAGAACTCAAGAACATCTTCTCTACAAAAGAGAAATTGACGATTGATCAGCAAATCCACGTTAAAGGTGGAGATGACAAGCGTCGTGACGGTGGTATTTAATAGTCAGAAAAAATAATCTGATTATTTATCGCCAAAACAAAGAAAACCTCGAAAAACGGAATGTTTTTTGAGGTTTCTTTATTTATAATACTTTTACATATTTTTTATATACCATTTTTGGGTTATAAACTCAATTTTGAGTGTCCCATTTGAAATATTGTAACCTAATAAAAATTAGAAAGCTACAATCAAAATGCAGCAACAATTATTTAATATCGCAAGATTCCATCTGAAACTCTTTTTTATCATTATGCTCATAATGATGAAGCTAACAATCGTGTCTGCAAATAACATTGAATCCGATTCACTGAAATTTATTCAACTTTATGACTCGTCGGGTAAAAATAAATTCAAGAATTTTTCCTTAGCAATCATAGAAATTCAAGAAGCGATACAGATAGCAACAAGACTTGGTGACAAGGAAAAAACGTATGGGGCTTATAGACGTATGGCACGTATTTATGAAGATAATAGCCGCTTGAAAGAGTCCTCAGAATGTTATATAAAAGCCATGTCTATCGCTGAACATTTGCGGGATACTTTCCAATTGGACATTTTTATAGATTGGGCAATCATCAATAAGAAAATAGGTAATTACAAAATTTCAAAAGATTATTACGAAAGAACGCTGACATTGGCCAAAAAAAATGATGATATTCAAATGGTTGAATATGCTTATACTGGTATTGGCAACCTGTTAAAAGTTGCTGGCGATTATGATCAAGCAGTTGAATATCATCTAAAATCAGCTGAAATTGCTAACAATAGAGGAAAAAAAGATGGTGTAATTTCTTCGCTCGTTGATATTAGTGAAAGCTATTTATTAAGTAAAAACTATCAATTAGCCCTTGTAAACATCGAAAAAGCTTATAAATTAGCTTTAGAACTAAAGGATTCTAATAGAGTTAACAATGTCTTGAATTCATACGGAAAAGTTCTGAATGCACAAGGAAGTTACAATAATGCGCTTATTAAGCACCAGCAAGCATTAAAAAACTACACATCTATTTCTGACAAAAAGCACATTGCCGAAACCTTGATTTTTATTGCTGACTGTTATTCAGAAATGAAAAATTATGATTTAGCGGAAAAGAATTTTTTGAAATGTTTTGAATATAAACAATATCTTGAGTTTTATGAACATCCTAACTTCTATTTAAAATTAGGAAAACTATACCAAAAGAAAAATAACAACGAAAAAGCGATAGAGTGTCTTGAGAACAGTATCGAATTGTCTTCAAAAAAAGATTTTAAAGACCTACTGCAGAAAGCTGATTTGGCCTTGGCCGAATCCTATAACATCAGGGGTGACTATAAAAAAGCCTTTCAAGTTTTGAAAAAAGCCAACGCTTTGGGGGATTCTCTTTTCAACGAAATTAAAACTAAAAAACTTGCCGAAGCTCAATTCAAGTTTGATGTAGAAAAAGGTGAAAAAGAACTTCAAGCCGTGAAAGCGCGACAAAGTTTTTATTGGCTTGCCATTGCTGCGCTTTTTATAATTTTAATCGTAAATGTTTTCTTTTATATTATCAAATTGAAAAACAAAAACGCATTCGATTTACTTCAAAAAAGCCAAGAAATTGAGCTTCAAAATACTCGGTTAGAAAAATCAAACGAAATTTTGAGGCAATTTGCTTACGCCTCAGCCCATGATTTGAAAGAGCCTTTAAGAAGCATTAGCAGTTTCGTACATATTATTCAAAGAAAATATGTACAATTGCTCCCCATCGAAGCAAGCGAATACATGACTTTTGTAATCAACGGCACAAAACGTATGGAGCAATTGCTTTCCGCTTTATTAGAATATTCGACCGTGGCATCGGATGATGAAACTGTTAAAAATGCTACGCATTTGACCAAAGTGATTAATGAAGTGAAAGACAATCTTCACTCCATTGTTCAAGAGAAAAAAGGCACTATTTTCGTTGAAGGCACGATGCCTACGGTGTGGATAACACAATTGCATTTGACCCAACTGTTTCAGAATATTGTGGGGAATGCTCTCAAATTCAGTAATCGCCCGCCCGTTGTCAAAATATCATGCCAAACCATTGATAATCAAGTAATTATACACATCAAAGACAATGGTATTGGGATGCAAAAAGAGTACAGTGATAAGATTTTTAAGTTGTTCCAACGCCTTAGTCGCTCGGCTGAAGGCACGGGCATAGGCTTGGCAATCTGTAAACATATTGTGGATAAATACAACGGTACAATTTGGTTCGATTCAATTGAAGGCGAAGGTACAACCTTCCATATTGCATTCCCTATCACCATCTTGAAACAAGACGTTGATACCAACATACACGTAGATTTAAAGAAAGAAATGATGAGGATTTAGTGTTGTGTATTGCGTATTTTGACACGAGTTATCAATAAAAAAGGTTCAAATTACTGAGGGGTAGTTTGAACCTTTCGTGTGAATAAAAACAAACTAAAAATCCCACCGCAGACCATTCGTCCAAGTGTAAATCAAATCAGGAATTGTATCGGGCAGACGTGGATCATTGTCAAAAGACGTATTGAAAGAGGCTCTAAATACCAAACGCTTGGTAAAATTGAAGAGTAAAGTGGCTTCGGATGAAATCCTATTGTTCGTAAAATCCTTGAAAAGCGGCTGAAAATATATGGTATGAACAAATCTTGAGCTGTTGTTTAAATTCAAATTATAAGAAAAATAAGCACTCATTCGATGATTGTTTTGAGTCGGAATCAAATAACTATTGTATTGATTTTGCTCAAACATGTAAGCTAAACCGATATAAAAACGATTTTTCAGTCCCACCTTCAATTTCAACCTCATCCCCGACCCTATCAACCCTCGAAAAAAGATATTGGTTCTTTCATTATATTGCCCCTGTGTGAAGGCTTCTAAAACGAGATTTTCCTTCAATTCAAAATTATATCTTAAATGCAAAAAACCATCATTCAAAAAACTTTGCCCTTCGGCTTTCGCAAAATTGTACCCACCGATTAATAAAAAAAAATGTTTTTTAAAAGCCAATTTCTCCAACTGAGCCGTCGCTCGAGCCGTCACTAACATCTTATCATTTTTGAAGACATTAAAACCCAAATCAACAAAACCTTTAAGGGTAATTGAATCACCTAACCTCAACCTTTTATCCTCGATATTCACAATTTGGCTTTTCAAACAAAACGAAGCAAGGAAAAAAAGGTTAAACAGCACTAAAATACATTTAGTCATTGATTATTTAAGATTTATAGAAAAAAATAAATTACTTGTTTTTAACATCACCCCCTCAGTATTTTCGACAAAATAAGGTAAATATGCAAGTTCATTATTCGTAAAATACCGCTTAATGTTACAATCACATAAATCGTTTTCAGTTTAGGGATGAAACAAAAAATAATGTATCCAAGTTAGCGATTATATTTTCTTTAATCAAGACAAATTTCTTGAAATCTAATGGATTAAATGAAAGGAATTTAACGCAGAGTAAAGGAAATAGAATCGTTAAATTGGGTAGTTTATTTTTTGTTTCATCCCTTAAATAACATCAATAAATTGGGTTTCATGAACTCAATGGCTTATTTTTGTGAAAAATCATTTTTTATGCAAGTAAAAATAGAAGCTTATCAAGTTGCGGAATCTTTTAACATCAAAAAATTAAGAGCCGAATTTAGAGCCGATATTCATTCGGGCTCTACATCGGAGTTGTTTTATTTTTTTGAAGAAAAAAATAGTTACGTCTATATTTTCGATTATGGTGTAGTCGTTTTTTGCCACTATGAACCAGTCGAGCAAAGCGAATTTCTTCGCTTCATTAAAAATTATACAGACACATGGTTAGAAACCGACCTAAATGAGCAATACAACGTAGAAATTGACAGTAAAATCAATAAAATTTTGGTCAAAAATGATTCTGTCATCATCCAAAACACCGACCCGCAAACCATGCGTATTATCATGCTGAACACGGGACAATCAGTTGCTTTAGAATATTATGAGACCTTGACAGACGAATTATTAAATTCTACAAAAAAATATATCCAAGAGCTTGAACAAAAAGGCAAATTAAGCATTTCTAAGACAGCACTATTGAAGTTCATCGGTAGAGTTTTGAACGTTAAAAATAGTATCGTTGACAATCTCTATATTCTCGACGACCCTAACATGACTTGGGAAAATGAAGAATTGAATCTATTAAATAGAAATTTGAAAGCCAACTTCGACACCAATACACGCTTTAAAGATTTGGATTATCGTTTACAGATAGTTGAAAACAACCTAAAACTTTTCACTGATGTTCTGAACCATCGAGAAAGCTCGTATTTGGAATGGATTGTTATAATTCTGATTTCAATTGAAATTTTTAACACCATATTTTTTAGGCATTGAGTTTAGTGATTAGTGATTCAAACAATTGATAATCAATTAGTTATAAATATATAAAATGATTACTCCTATTTTCAGACACATAAATATCTCATTAAACATTTTTGATTTTTAATTCCTAATTTTAAATTCTTAATTATCATGGCAAGACCTTCCGTAAATCTAATAAAGAGCCTTCGCAAAACAGCGGATAGAATTTTGAGCAGTCCTGACTATCAATGGGGTCACATGGGCGCATGTAATTGTGGACATCTGGCGCAAGAAATAACCATGAGGTCAAAAGCTGAAATTCACAAAAGGGCAATGTATGGCAATGGCGATTGGAACGACCAACTCAACGATTACTGTGGCATAAGTGGGCAGCCCTTCGAAGAAGTCATAGCTGAAATGCTGGATTTTGGTTTCGATGTAAATGACCTAAAGCATCTGGAAAAACTGAGCGATAACCGTATTTTGGAAAGAATGCCATTTGAGGCGAAATTAAAATATAACGTTAAAGAAGACGTTGCGCTATATTTCACGCTTTGGGCAGATATGCTTAAAGAAGAATTAGAAGCATTTGAAAAACGTATGAACAATTTCGAGAAAAATAGTAAAATTAAGGCTTTTACACATTCATAAATAATTATAAATCAATTGTTCATGAATAATTTCAAAATACTGAGAGGGCATACCCCTCAGTATTTTGAAAAAAATCAATCAATTTTAGTCTCAATTTTAAAATTTTCCCATCTAACACGCTTGGTCAATCCAAAATTTTCTAAGCGATTATGATAATAAAAAAGTGTATAAAATTCATCGCTTACTATATCCCCTTTTTTGTTATAAGTCAATGGCTTTTTCACATGATAAATCCCCAAATTCTTGATGCCATCCTCTACTAACTCTTTTACTGGCAACCGCACGGCATCTGAAAGTTTTAAACGGCCTTTATCCTCCAAATCAAATAATGCTTTTTGCATTGCCTCAAGGGCAGCCTTAAATTGATCCATCGGAAAGACAAAATCATCGTGAGAAAGCCTCAAAAGTGCATACAAATCTAAATTTTCATTGTGTTGTTTGAGCATATTAAAAGCAGTAAAAGCCACAACATGACTACTCAAAACTATATTTTCTTTATAATAACGATCAACAATTTTATCAGCCAAAAGCTTAGTGTACTCTGCTTCCCTTTGTAAATCCTCTCTGATGTCACCCTCCGTCACGAAGTAATCTTTAATATCTAAAATACTACCATGCTTATCAAAACTCTGTCCTTCCTTATCAACAAAATTACCCATCACATCCATTGGTTTGCCAAATGACAAAATAATGTCAGATTTTCGAGAGAAGAACTGCCAAATAAATTTGAGCCATTCTCGCAAGCTATTGCCCTCTGATTTTCCCTTAATATATCGCTCTTTACCCACTATTTTAAGATGCTCATGTATTAAAAATGGAGCTTCCAGGACAAAATGATAGCTCAAAACCAAAGGGACGATAAAAACTTTTGTTGGTTTTTGAGTGTTTTTTTGGCATAATGCTCTTTGAGCCTCAACGGCCGTACCCAACAATCCCATTTTGAGCTTATTTTCTAACATACCTGATCTTGCACGAGTGCCGCCAGGGAAAAACAAGCTATTCGTACCTCTTTGAATGGAAAGGTTCGACATCGTTTTGAGGGTTTCGAGATAAATTTCGTTTCTTTTTCTACGGTCAATTCGATAAGGCCCCAAACGATTTAAAAAGAACGCCGCTGGTCCTGAGTTATAAAGGTTTAATCCCGCACCGTAAGAAAACGATGGTAAACCCATAATTTGATCCATTGCATAACCAATGAGGATAGAATCTAAATTACTGAAATGCGTAGGCACGACCACCACTACACCTTCTTTAATCAGATCACGAATCATATCAACTTCCCCATAAACCTGTATGCGGTCGTGTATTTGGAAGCGAGAGCCTAAAATACGCCACCATTTCTCAGCCGCCGCATTAAGCAAGCGATTGAAAAACTTGTTCAAAAACCAACGAGCAAAACGGAAAGTCCGAATGTTAAAAGTACCGACAATCTCTTGTGAATAACGATTAACAATACGTGTTAACAATTCACGGTGAGTTTCTGTCTTTTGAGCTTTAGGCTCTGAATCTGTTTGCAGCAACCTTGATCTTATTTTGCCCCAAAACTGATTTTCATTGGGAGGATCAACCTTCCAAGGCGATTCATTGATACGAATGCGTTCTTGATAAATCGTTTGAGCAATCAAATCGTACAATTTCGGATTATCCTTGATTAAACGATTAATAGTAAGCTCATCAATTTCAGTTATAAACTTTTTTCTGTCTTGACTTAATTTAAAGATAGGCCACTGGTCAATGCGCTCAATCACGGGTGGCTGAGGTTCAGCTGGTTTTTGAGATACTTTAATATTTACGTCATTATCTAAAATAGAATCCATACTCTTAACACATTTAAAAATGCACAACAAATTATTTTTTCAAGGGCATAAAAGAACGATTTGCTTCTTGAACAAAATTCAGAATTTCCTCTTTTCCTCTCTTTTTCTCAGCCGAAGTTATAAACTGATGGGGTAATTCTTCCCAATTCTTCAGTATTTCATCTTGAATAAGATTAAGATTTTTTTTCAAATCTCTCGGTAAAATACGATCTGTTTTAGTATATACAATAACAAAAGGAATCCGATTTTCACCCATCCAATTTAAGAAATCCATATCTCTTTTCTGAGGTGGAATCATTGCATCAATTAACATAAAAACATATTGCAGATTGGCTCTATTCTTGAGAAAAAAATGAATCATTTTTTCCCACTCTTCTCTCTTAGAACGAGAAATACGAGCATAGCCTATCCCTGGCAAATCCACCATATACCACTCATGATCAATCAAAAAATAATTTATAGTTTGCGTTTTTCCTGGTGTTTGCGATACTTTTGCCAAATCTTTTTTAGCCGTCAGCATATTAATCAAAGATGATTTACCTACATTAGAACGACCGATAAAGGCATATTCAGGTTTAGTATCAATTGGGCATTTATCTTCTCTAATAAAACTGCCCATAAAAGTTGCTTCTTTCATATTTTGGATTTATGTAAAGTTATTAATATTGAGGGGCCATTCAAAATATTAAAAAATGAATTAATTTGCGCCCACAAATGTAAAATTAATTCTGCCTTTTGAGTTAATCTTCTGTTAAAAGGCTAATTTTGCGGGTCTTAAAATACACGAAACATTCAAAATCAACGTTTTCAAGAAAAATTGACTAAAAATCATTCATTATGAAAAAAGTAATCGTTTTAGCACTTTGTTGCACATTTTTACAAGTAATTACCAACGCTCAATCTTTCAAGTGGGGCGTTAGACTCGGAATAAGCACGCCCGACATCAAACCAAACGATTTGAACCCGATTCAAAACAGTACCAATAGTTTTAAAGTAAGAGTAGAAGACGCCAATTATGGTTATCACGGCGGATTATGGGCTCGTTTGAAATTTGGAAATTTTATGATACAACCAGAGGCAGTGTTCAACTCAAGTTCTGTAATGTATAAAATTACAAACACGTCAATTTTAGGCTTAAAAGATTCATTTTCATTAAGTGAATCTTTCAAAAATATTGACATACCTTTAATGTTAGGGTACAAAGTAAGTGGCATACGTTTCATGGCAGGTCCTGTGGGTCACCTAAATCTAACAAACGGTTCTGAAATAGCAAATAGTGATTTCAGTGCAAAATTTACCACCATAAAGTGGGGTTATCAAGCCGGTATAGGTCTCGATTTTGGTGCTTTGGGTCTTGATTTACGATACGAAGGTAATTTTGATAAATTCGGCGACTATATAAATATTGGAAACGTACAGAAAAATTTTGCGGTGAATCCTTCTCGGCTAATTGTATCAATGGCCATTGGTTTCTAATCGTTAAATCATTGATTTTCAACAAGATATACATTTTGAAAGAGTCTAAACAACATCAAGTTTAGACTCTTTTTATATTAGCGAGACACACCCCTCAGTATTTTAAAGACAAAACCCCGTTCCAATTTCTTTGGAACGGGGTTGATATAAAAGAACTATAAAATTATGCTTGCTCTTCGGTTGTATCTTCCTCTGTCTCAACTGAATCAACTGAATTTTCAACAACTGGTGCAGGAGCAGCAGTATAAGATTTAGAACGACTACGACGTGTTTTCTTCTTGTTTTCAGTTCCTTCAGTAGCAACACTCAACAAATTTTCATTAAAATCTACTAATTCAATCATAGCTGTTTCAGCACCGTCACCCATACGGAAACCCGTTTTGATAACACGTGTATATCCACCAGGACGATTTGCCACTTTTGGTCCGACTACATCAAAAAGTTCTTTCGCAACTTCCTTATCTTGAATCATACTAAAAGCAATACGACGAGAATGGGTCGTGTTATCTTTAGATTTTGTGATAATTGGTTCAATGTGAACACGTAAAGCTTTAGCCTTTGCCAAAGTTGTATTGATTCGTTTGTGCGTAATCAAAGCCTTCGTCAAGTTTTTCAAAAGGGCTTTACGATGACCTTGTTTTCTGCCAAGGTTATTAACCTTATCTCCGTGTCTCATTTTGAGAGAATTTAAACTTCATAACATCGGAGCAGAGCCTTTTCAAACCCGCATCATTACGATTATTATAAAGCAGTTAAAAAAAATTATTAAATTATTCTGTACAGACCCAAAAATACTGAGGTGGTAAAAAAAATCGGATCTTAAATTTAAAATTTAGGTACTAAATAGTATCAATACTTTAAAATTAAAATCCGAAATTATGATAATTAATCCTCGTCTAATTTATACTTAGATAAATCCATTCCAAAAGACAATCCCTTATCTTGTAATAATTCTTCAATTTCTACTAAAGATTTCTTACCAAAGTTGCGGAACTTTAATAACTCATGCGTATCATAACGAACCATTTCACCCAATGAATTGATTTTTGCAGCTTTCAAACAATTGTAAGCACGAACAGATAAATCCAAATCTTCTAACGAAGTTTTCAACAACTTACGCATGTGTAAAATATGTTCATCAACCACACTATCTTCACGGCTCTTCTCGTCATCAAATGTTATGTTCTCATCTGTAATTAACATCAAATGCTGAATCATAATACGTGATGCCTCTTTAACTGCATCTTCAGGATGAATAGTACCATCAGTTTTTACTTCAATCGTCAATTTCTCGAAGTCTGTTTTTTGACCAACACGAGTATTTTCAACTTTATAAGAAACATTTTTAATTGGCGTGTAGATTGCATCAATCGGTATAACACCAATTGGAGCGTCTTTGGGTAAATTTTCATCCGCAGGAACATATCCACGACCTTTAGTCACAGTAAACTCCATTTCTAGACTTACCGATGGTTCCATAGAACATATAACCATCTCTGGATTCATAATCTTGAAAACATTAGTTGCTTCCTCGATGTCTCCAGCTGTAAATTTGTCTTTACCAGAAATAGTAAGATAAATTTTTTCCTCTTTAACATCTTCACCTGCAATCAACTGCTTTAGACGCACTTGCTTTAGATTTAAGATAATATCCACAACGTCTTCAACAACGCCACGAATTGTTGCAAACTCATGTTCGACACCCGCAATACGAACCGCTGAGATAGCAAAACCTTCTAACGAGGACAATAATACCCGACGCAGAGAGTTTCCAACAGTTTGACCAAAGCCCGGCTCTAATGGTTTGAATTCGAATTGACCCTCAAAATCTGTTGCTTTTTGCAAAACAATCTTATCGGGCTTCTGGAAATTTAATATAGCCATGTATGTAAAATCTTATAAAATAGGTGGAAGGGGAATATTTTTACACTATTGAAGCCCATGAAATCCTTTCAGACTTCATGGGTTCAATTTATTTCAACTCAATTATTTAGAGTATAATTCAACGATTAATTGCTCATTGATTTTTTCGGGAATTTGGTCACGTTCAGGATAAGCAATAAATTTTCCTTCCATACGGTCTGAATTCCAATCTAACCAAGAGAATTTTTTGACATCTTTGGTTTGACCAACACCTAATAAATTACCGTTACCTTTTGATTTTCCTCTAACAGCGATAACATCGCCGATGCGTACTTGAGCTGAAGGAACATTCAATATAACACCATTTACTGTTATGTGCTTATGAGAAACCAATTGACGAGCTCCATTACGGGTGTTTGACAATCCCATTCGATAAACAACATTGTCCAAACGTGCTTCTAATAACTGTAATAAAACAGTTCCTGTAACACCATGACGTTTAGTTGCTTCGTGGAATGTCTTACGGAACTGACGTTCCAACACACCATAAGTATATTTGGCTTTTTGCTTTTCCATTAATTGAACCGCATAATCAGAACGTTGCTTGCGCTTACGATTAGGACCATGTTGACCAGGAGGGAATTTTCTTTTTTCAAAAGCCTTATCATTACCATATATTGCCTCTCCAAAAGCTCTCGCTTTTTTGGTAGTAGGTCCGGTATATCTTGCCATTTTATATTTTTATTGACTATTTTAAAAATAATATTGTAGAATATAAAAGAATTTAACCCTTTCAAATCTGAAAATTCTCAAAAATACTGAGGGGGTCAAATTGCGAAATCAATTTTATTATACACGACGCTTTTTAGGAGGACGACAACCATTGTGAGGCATAGGAGTCATGTCCCTAATCATCAAAACTTTAATACCAGCTGCATCTATTGCTCGGATAGCCGCTTCACGACCAGAACCTGGCCCCTTAACATAGACTTCGCAAAAACGCATACCCGCATCAAAAGCTACCTTAGACGCATCTGTTGCAGCCAATTGAGCCGCATAAGGTGTATTTTTCTTAGAACCACGGAAACCGCCTTTACCAGCAGTACCCCATGAAATTACCTGACCCTGCTTATTAGTAAGCGAGACGATAATATTATTAAAAGAGGCATGAATATACGCCAAACCATCGGGCGTTATCTGTACTACTCTTTTTTTGACTTTTTTAGCCGCTTTAGCCATTTTTGTTATTTAACTTTTTGCTCTGGTCTTAAATTCCGTTTGGAATGAATCCTTGAACTGTTAGTAAATGATAATCACCCCTCAGTATTTAGGGAGTCAAAATTACTTAGTCACCTTCTTCTTGTTAGCAACAGTTTTACGACGACCTTTACGTGTACGTGCATTAGTACGTGTACGTTGTCCTCTAACTGGCAAACCTTTACGGTGACGCAAACCACGGTAACAAGCAATATCCATCAAGCGTTTGATGCTTAATTGAACTTCAGAGCGTAACTCGCCTTCTACTTTGTATTCGTCGTTCACAATACGTGAGATAGTTTTGATGTTGTCATCATTCCATTCACTCACTTTTGTATCTTCGCTTACTCCTGCTTTCGCAAGAATTTCGCTGGCAGATGAACTTCCGATACCAAAGATATACGTAAGACCAATTACACCGCGCTTGTTTCTTGGTAAGTCAATACCTGCAATACGAGCCATTTTCTAAGAGATTTTAAAATTTAGATATTAGATTGAATCAAAAAATGATGCCTTAATCTAAGACCCTGCTTCAGAATTATTATCCTTGACGTTGTTTGAACTTAGGGTTTTTTTTGTTAATCACGTAAAGTCTTCCTTTACGTCTTACGATCTTACAATCCGCAGAACGCTTTTTAATTGACGGTCTAACTTTCATCTTTAAAAAATTATATTATTTAACTGAATTATTTATAACGATAAGAAATCCTCCCTCTTGACAAATCATAAGGTGACATTTCAACTGCCACTTTATCCCCTGGAAGAATACGAATGTAATTCATGCGCATTTTGCCAGATATAGTTGCTAATATTACGTGGTCATTTTCAAGGCGAACACGAAAATTTGCGTTTGAAAGTGCTTCTTCGACGATTCCGTCTTGTTTAATTATGTCATTTCTTGCCATGCAAAAACACTGTTTTTTTACTTACTATTTGAAAAATTCAAGCTAAAATATTGATATTCAATGTGTTATGTAAAATATTTTAGCGCACCAAATTATATTGTGCGTAACCTTTCTAAAATAGAAGCGCAAATATCTAATTTAATATTGAAATTTCCAAAAGATTTGCGTTTTTCTTTACTTCTTCCTCAACATAAGTGTGAGAGGAGAGAATGTCAGCTGGCTTACCTTTTCTCAAAGCTATTGAATGTTCAAAATGAGCTGAAGGTTTTCTATCAGCCGATAGTATTGTCCAGCCATCTCCAGTGCCTATCACATCTTTTGTTCCCATGTTTACCATTGGCTCAATAGCTATCACCAGTCCATCTCTTAGCACTACCCCATTACCACGTTTTCCATGATTTGGAACATCAGGATCTTCATGCAAATTCTTACCTAACCCATGACCTGTCAAATCCCTGACGACTCCAAATTTATGTTGACGCTCACAATACTCAAATATAGCAAACCCAATATCTCCAATACGCTTTCCTACTTGTGCTTGGGCAATACCTTTATAGAGAGAAGTGTTAGTAACGTTCAATAAGTGTAATGTTTTTACATCTACACCACCTAAAGCGAATGTATATGCAGAATCCCCAAAGTATCCATTCAATAAAGTACCACAATCAACCGACAAAACATCAGTTTCTTGTACTTCCCTATCATTAGGAATCCCATGAACGACTACTTCATTTACAGAAAAACATAAGGTAGAAGGAAAGTCGCCATTTGAACCTTTGTAGCCTTTGAATGCAGGTACAGCATTATGGTCACGAATAAACTCTTCGGCTTTCATGTCCAAGTACTCCGCTTTCACGCCTGGTCTAATCAATGAGCCTACATAAGCCAATGTCTTTGAAACCAAAAGACAGCTTTCGCGGATTAATTCAATTTCTGCATCCGTCTTATAGTAAATTTCTTTTTTCTCGTTGGATTGAAACATTCTAATTTTGTATTGAGATTGTCATGGCGTGTGTGTAAAATATTTTTGAAGGCTCTTAAATATTTTAAGCAAAAATCAACTAAAACATTTCTCATGAATCAATTAATCTAATTATCAAACAATTAAACGTATAAAATATAAATATCTAAATAAATTGACAGCATAAGCGGATTTCAAATATAAAATCATAATACATTCTTGTACTTATTAAATCGTCAGACTCTATGCTATTCACACAAAACCTGACGATTTATATTTTAAAATATATTATTTCAAATATGATATGATTTATATACCGCCTTCACCAACTGCTACTAATCCACCACGCCCCTGTAATTTGCCACTTTTAACCAAACCGTCATACTTACTTAATAAGAGATATGATTCAACTTGTGTTAAAGTGTCAAGAATAACACCTATTAATATTAAAATAGAAGTGCCACCAAAGAAGCGTGCAAATCCTGAACCTACTCCAAAGTTGGCTGCAACACCAGGTAGTATTGAAATCAATCCTAAAATTATTGCACCAGGCAAAGTGATTCGAGTTGTCACAGAATCAATAAATTCAGCTGTATTTTGGCCAGGTTTAACCCCAGGTATAAAGGCATTTTGTCTTTTTAGATATTCTGAATATTGCTGAGGATTCACAATCAATGCTGTATATACATACGTAAATATAACAACTAATAAAAAATATAGTAAATTATGCTGCCACGAAGTGAAATCATTCAAACGTCCAAGGAAGCCAGAGGGTGCTCCTCTTCCAGACATAAACTGAGCAATAGTAGAAGGTATAAACATCAATGCTTGAGCGAAAATGATAGGCATAACGCCTGCAGAATTCAATTTTATTGGCAAATAGTCTCGATTAGTAGCTTGAGGTACTGCGCCAGCTGTACGACCCACCATTCTTCCTGCAAATTGCAAAGGGATACGACGAACCGCTTGGATTACAACGATCATTCCCAAAACAATAGCAACCCAAATAGCCATTTCCATAATAAATTTGAACCCGCCTTTTTGTAAGGCTTCAGAAACGAGTTCTCTTGGCAACGTATCAATAATACCTGACATGATGATAAAAGAAGTGCCATTTCCCAAACCCTTCTCGGTAATACGCTCACCCAACCACATTGCGAAGACAGTACCCGCAGTCAATATAACAAGCCCAGAAAACCAGAACAAAGAAACAGAAACATTTGGAGAAATAGCACCTTGTGTAGTAAGATAAGTTAAATAACCACTACCTTGTACCATAGTCACACCGATAGTCAAAAACCGAGTCAACTGATTCAATTTCTTTCTGCCAGATTCACCTTCGTGCTGCTGTAACCTTTGGAAGTAGGGTACTGCAAAAGTTAGTAGTTGAATAATGATTGAGCCTGTGATATAAGGCATTACACCCAATGCAAAGATAGCACCTTTTGCAAATGCACCTCCTGTAAAGGTATTAATCAAACCCAACAAATCGGTACCGCCAGCTTTTGAAGCTGCGTCTGCCAACGCTTTTGGATTAACACCTGGTAAGAGAACAAATGTACCTAAACGAAACACGAACAAAAGTCCGAGAGTGAAAAGAATACGCTGTTTTAGCTCGGGAATACTCCAGATGTTTTTGAATGTCTGAATTAATCTGTTCATCGAAACTTATATTTCTTTTTTTGATGGAAAAAATCGGTCAGAGTTATACGTTTCCCTCATCAATAAGTTACGCAATTGTAATTGTTCCGCCCTTGGCTTCTATTGCCGCTTTTGCTGTAGCAGAAGAACCGTGAGCAGTAATGTTCAATTTTGATGTCAATTCACCTTTTGCTAAAATTTTAATGATGTCACCTTTTTTGATGAAACCATTTTGGTATAAAACATCAGGAGTAATACTTGTAACTTTAAACGTATCAGCAATAGTTTGTAAAGTTGATAAATTTACAGCTACATATTCAATTCTGTTGATGTTTTTGAAACCAAATTTGGGCAAACGACGTTGCAATGGTGTTTGACCACCCTCATGTCCACGTTTATTTTTGTGACCTGAACGAGCCTTATCACCTTTGTGACCACGTGTAGCTGTACCACCATGACCTGAACCCGTACCACGAGCAATACGCTTACCATGATGCGTTGCCCCTTTTGCTGCTCTTAAATTATTTAATTCCATTGCTATATCTTTTTCAAAGATTTCAAGAATTCTATTTAATCAATAAAATTATAATAATTACCCTTTGGGCAAATAAAATAATTATTAGGCTTTCTCTATTTTCAAAAGGTGAGAAACTTTTCTAACCATACCATTTAAAGCGGGGTTTTCGTCCTTTTCGATAGTCTGATACATCTTACGGAAACCTAATGCCTTAACCGTCTCTTTTTGATCTTTAGGACGGTCAATTGTGCTTTTTACAAGCGTCATTTTAATTTTTGCCATTTCGATTTACGATTTGGATTTTCAATAATAATACTCACACATTACCGTGAAAATCTGAATTATAATTAACCGTTAAATACTTTTGATATTTCAATACGGCGTTGTTTTGCTACTGTTAATGGTGTACGCAGTTTAGCTAATCCGTTTAAAGTTGCTTTAACAACATTATGAGGATTAGAAGATCCTTGCGACTTCGCTAAAACATTGTGAATACCTGCCATGTCTAAAACTGCACGCATAGCACCACCTGCAATTACACCCGTACCATCTGAAGCTGGCCTAAGTAGAACTCTGCCCGCTCCAAATTTACCTTGAACCTCATGCGGAATCGTACCATTCATTACAGGTACTTTTACCAAGTTCTTCTTTGCGTCTTCAACTGCTTTTGCAATTGCGTCAGAAACCTCACGCGCTTTACCTAAGCCTTGACCAACCATACCTTTTCCATCACCTACAACTACTATTGCTGCGAAAGAGAATGTACGACCACCCTTTGTTACCTTGGCGACACGATTAAGTGAAACCATTTTTTCTTTAAATTCGGATTCCGATGCTGGAACTCTTTGAGTTTCTTTTGCCATTGCTTATTATTAGATTTAAGGCAATTTATTATTTTGTTATGATAGATAAAAAGAAATCTTTTATTTTTAATTTAAACCTACCCTATCGAATTTAATAAAATTATTAAAAATACTGAGGAGTTATGAAGATATACAATCCAAAATAAACTTAAAATACAACTCCAATTTAAAATTGTAATCCTCCTTCACGTGCGCCTTCAGCAACAGCTTTCACACGACCATGATAAAGATAACCTCCACGATCAAAAACTACCGTAGTGATTCCTGTTTCGCTTGCTCTTTGTGCAATCATTTTACCAACTGCGTTAGCTTGCTCTATTTTAGTTCCTTTTGGTGCTTCTTTAGTTGAAGCTGATGCTATGGTATGCCCTGTAACATCATCAATTACCTGAACATAAATAGACTTGTTCGAGCGAAAAACATTTAAGCGTGGGCGTGATGCCGAACCATTAATGATTTTACGAACTCTTTTGTGAATACGAGCTTGACGCTCTCTTACTGTCATTTTCATTTTAGAAAGACAATTTTATTTTTATTAAAAAACCACAAAATATTTAACTAATTGGATATCAATAAATTGAAAACAATTAAATTCCCTGAATAATATTTTGCAATTGAATTTAAAAATGTTACACCCCTCAGTATTGAAAGGCATTTGAGTAAATTACTTTTTACCACCAGCAGTTTTACCTGCCTTGCGACGAATTTCCTCACCTTTGAAACGAATACCTTTACCTTTGTAAGGCTCAATTTTACGAAGAGTACGAATCTTTGCGCAAACTGCGCCCAATAATTGCTTATCATGGCAATTAATAACGAGTGTTGGAGGAGAACCTTTTACCATTTGTGCTTCTACCTTTACCTCCAACGGAAATGCCATTTCGATAGGGTGAGAATAACCTAATGTGAAAAGAATATTGCTATCTTTAGCTTCAACTTTATAACCCACACCAACTAATTCTAATGTAGATGTATAGCCCTCACTAACTCCTTTAACCATATTAGCTATAAGAGCACGGTACAAACCATGCAACGCACGATGACGCTTTTGGTCAGTAGGACGACTTACTTGAAGTGTTCCTCCTTCCATTGCAATATTGATATCCACATCAACTTGCTGTGTCAACGAACCTTTTGGACCTTTTACTGTCACCAAGTTGCCTTTCGTAATATCTATACTGACACCTAAAGGCACTGCGATTGGTGCTTTACCAACTCTTGACATTTGATATATCTTTAAAATTGATTATTAACTTTTATTAATACTGAGTATTTACTTTGATTCGAAAAAAATCAAAATTGTATGACTCATTAATGTATGTAGCAAAGTAATTCGCCTCCTACATTTTGCTTACGTGCATCTTTATCAGTCATTACACCTCTTGATGTAGAGACAATTGCGATTCCTAAGCCATTGATCACACGAGGAATATCAGTCGTCTTACGATACTGACGTAAACCTGGTCTTGAAACTCTAACTAAAGAACGGATTACAGGTTCTTTTGTTTGAGCATCGTACTTCAAAGCTATTTTTATCAATCCAGCCTTTCCACCCTCAGCATCAAACTTGTATTTCAAGATGTAGCCTTGGTCATAAAGAATTTCAGTGATACGCTTCTTCATATTTGAAGATGGAATCTCAACGATGCTGTGACCTGCCATTTGCGCATTGCGGATACGGGTCAAAAAATCAGCTATTGGATCAGTTACTGCCATTTTAAAGCAATGATTTTTATTTTTTTTATATTGATACTGAGGGGGTTTCAATCAAGATGAGAAGATTGACCTGCCGCAGCCGTTTATAATAAAAAAGATGAATTAGAAATTAAAAACTCTTAAGAAAGAAAAATAGTTCTATTCTTAATTTAGTAACAAAATTTGGATTTACCAAGATGCCTTCGTTACGCCTGGTAATTTACCATTTAATGCCATTAAGCGGAATGTGTAACGGTTGATTCCAAACTTACGCATGAAGCCTTTGGGGCGACCTGTTAAACCACAACGATTGTGAAGTCGTACCTTTGAACTATTACGTGGCAACTTATCGAGTTCATCAAAGTTACCCTCTACTTTTAGCTTCTCACGCAAATCAGCATATTTTGCTACCATGCGTTCACGCTTTCTTTCTCTTGCGATGATTGATTTCTTAGCCATCTTTAATTTTAAATTTCGAACCTAAAATTTTAAAATACCACCTTAATAGAACACAAAGGAAGTAAATAAAATCTAAAATATTGAATTATTTTTTGAAGGGCATTCCCATTCCTTTCAATAACTCTAAAGCCTCCGCATCATTTGGAGCTGTAGTTACGAAAGTAATGTCCATACCTTGAATTCTACTTATTTTGTCAATGTCAATTTCCGGAAAAATGATTTGCTCTGTAATACCCAAAGTGTAATTTCCACGACCATCAAAACTACGGTCATTTACGCCCTTAAAATCACGAACACGTGGTAAAGCAACAGTCATCAAACGATCTAAAAACTCATACATACGCTCACCTCTAAGTGTTACACGAACACCAATTGGCATTCCTTCACGTAACTTAAAGTTTGAAATTGAAGTACGGGCTTTAGTCGAAACAGCTTTCTGACCTGCAATAGTAGAAATTTCATTCACAGAAACCTCAACTAACTTTTTATCTTGTGTGGCACCGCCAACACCTTGGTTAATGCAAATTTTACTCAACTTTGGTACTTGCATGACCGTTTTATACTGAAATTGCTCCATCAATGCTGGCGCAACTTCTTTCGTATATCTATCTTTAAGACGTGCTGTATAGCTCATTACTAAAGAGTTTTACCTGTTTTTTTAGAAAAACGAACCAATTTACCAGCTTCCTCACGACGACCAACACGTGTTGGTTTCCCGTTTTCAGCTAACATTAAATTCGAGATGTTTATTGGCAATTCAATATCCTCAATACCGCCTTGAATACCGGCTTGAGCATTTGGCTTGCGATGCTTCTTTTTCACACGCACACCTTCTACGATAGCTTTATTTTCCGTAGGGAAAACTTTAGTTACCGTACCAGTTTTGCCTTTGTCCTCACCAGTGATAACCATTACAGTGTCACCAGTTTTGATACGGAGTTTTGGTGCGAATCTTTTCGTTGCCATTTCTTATTAAGATATAAAATTGATAATCAATGAATTAAAGTACTTCTGGTGCCAATGAGACAATTCTCATATAATCCTTCTCGCGCAATTCACGTGCTACGGGTCCAAAAATACGAGAGCCACGAGGCTCATCAGCAGTATTCAAAAGAACACATGCATTGTCGTCGAAACGAATATAAGATCCATCTTTACGACGAATCTCTTTACGAGTACGTACAATTACAGCTTTTGAAACCGATCCTTTTTTCACACCGCCTGGCGATGCATCTTTTACCGTGACAACTATTTTGTCACCGACTGAAGCGTAGCGGCGGCGTGTGCCTCCTAATACACGAATACAAAGAACTTCCTTTGCTCCGCTATTATCTGCTACTCTTAATCGTGATTCCGTTTGTATCATTTTCTTTTTACTTGAAAATTTTGACAGAATTTATGCACAGAGGAATTTAACGTAAATTCATGAAACATAAAAAATTGATTACTTAGCTTTCTGAATGACTTCTATAAGTCTCCAACGCTTTAATTTACTAAGAGGACGTGTTTCCATAATAAGTACCTTGTCACCACTACCAGCAGTATTTGCTTCATCGTGAGCATGGAATTTATTTGTTTTCTTCACGAACTTACCATACTTAGGGTGCATCAACTTACGCTCGACAGCAACCGTAATGGTTTTCTCCCTTGCACTACTTGTTACAACACCGATACGGGTTTTTCTAAGATTTCTTTCGAGACTCATTTCTATTGAAAATTTGAGTTATTGAGTTATTAATTCTTGAGTCATTAAGATAATATTACCTAAAAAAGTAAAAAACCCAATAACTTATGAACAGAATTACGCTTTTTTCATTCGTGCACGTCGTGCACGAATCCGAGAACGGTCTTCTAATTCTTCTGGTGTATATTCAGATAAATCACGCTTACGTACCTCCGTTAAAATTTGAGCGATATGTTCACGCATCTTACTAAAACGACTTGTATCAGCGATACCACGAACAGCTTTTTCTAACTTCATCTTATTAAGATCGTTTTTCAAACTCGCTAATTCGCTTAGAAGATTCTCTTCTGATATTTCGTGCAATTGTTTCTTTGCCATTTCAAAAAAATATTTTATATTGACTTTCAATCAATTATTATTTTGCGTAGTCAACACGTGTAACAGTTTTAGTCATTACAGGCATTTTCTGCGCACCTAATCGAAGTGCTTCCATAGCTACTTCTTCAGGAACACCATCAATTTCAAACATGATTCTTCCTGGCTTAACAAGAGCAACCCAATGGTCTAATGAACCCTTACCTTTACCCATACGCACGTCTGCTGGCTTCGATGTGATAGGTTTATCAGGGAAAATCAAACACCATACCTTACCCTCACGTTTCATAAAACGTGTAATTGCGATACGAGCAGATTCAATTTGACGATTTGTAATCCGTCCTGCATCCATTGATTTGAGTGCAAAAGTACCGAATGAAATCGTACTACCTTTATACGCCAAACCATCGTTGCGTCCTTTTTGCTGTTTGCGATATCTCGTCCTTTTCGGCTGTAACATTGTTAAAACGTTTTATGCAGCTTATTCAAACCGCTGATTTTATACAACAAATCTGTATTTGTTTCAACCATTTCTGAAAGCGGTCGCAAAGATACAGACTTATGTTTGAATTCTATAACTAAATTTATTTTTTATTTGGAAAATCTTAAAATACTGAGGGAGTATCAAAATTATATTTCGACAACTTCCTCGATTCGTATTTATCAATTATTTCTTCGGTCCACCGCTTCCGCCACGATTATTTCCACCTCCGCCGCCACGATTGTTACCTCCTGCTCCGCCGCCGCCACGATTGTTTCCTCCCGTATTGCCACCAGTACCACCACCACGATTGTCACCACCACCACGGTTATTTCCACCGCCACGATTGTTACCTCCACGGTTGTCACCACCACCACGACGATCTCCTCTGCCGCCTTCATTTCTATCATCACCACCACGACGATCTCTGCGATCACCACCACCTTGTGTGTTGGCAGTTACACCACCGTCAGCGAAAGGACTTAAATCTCTTTGACCAAATACTTCACCCTTACAAATCCATACTTTGATACCTAATTTTCCATATACAGTTAAAGCCTCGCTGTGAGCGTAATCAATATCTGCACGGAAAGTATGTAATGGAGTACGTCCTTCTTTATATTCTTCAGAACGAGCCATATCTGCACCATTCAAACGACCACCAATACGTACCTTGATACCTTCTGCACCCATACGCATTGTCTGTTGAATTGCCATCTTGATAGCACGACGATAATTAACACGTCCTTCCAATTGTTTTGCAATTGATTCACCAACAATTGCAGCATCTAACTCTGGCTTTTTGATTTCCATGATGTTAATCTGGACATCTTTTGCCGTAAGTTTTTTCAGCTCTTCACGGATACGGTCAACTTCTTGACCACCTTTACCTATGATGATACCTGGACGAGATGTCTGTATTGTTACAGTTACCCGCTTGAGTGTGCGCTCAATGATGACACGTGCAACGCCGCCTTTGCTAATACGGGCTTTAAGGTATAGTCGAATCTTTTCATCTTCTACGACCTTGTGAGCCATATCTTTTCCGCCGAACCAATTTGATTCCCAACCACGGATGATACCTAAACGATTACCTATCGGATTTGTCTTTTGACCCATTTGTGAATCGAGACTTAGTTTTTAAGGCTAAGCCCTATTTAATTTTTGAATGAGAAATTATAATCTTTTAAACTTGTATTCGATATAGGCGTGAGTAAAATATTACGCCACTACCCTATCACATTTATTCAATCGGTAAACGATTCTCTACGATTATCGTTACGTGATTGGTACGCTTACGAATACGATGCGCACGACCTTGAGGTGCTGGTTGAAAACGCTTTAATATCGTTGCAGCATCACTAAACGCTGTTTTGATATATAAGTCGTATTCAGCAGGATCTTTTTCGGTTTTTACTTCCCAATTCGCTACTGCTGACATCACTATTTTAGTGAGCCAACCCGCAGCTTCCTTATTGGTGTAGCGTAGGATACCTAACGCCTCACCCACATTTTTACCTCTGATGTTATCCACCACAAGACGCATTTTTCGAGCCGACATTGGGCAGCTTGACAATTTTGCAACAGCTTCCATTTTATTATCACAATTGATACGTGGTTTTTGATTTTAAAATCTATACCACAGATAATTAATGTAAAATTTCTTAAATTTATTGATAAAATACTGAGGGGGGTATTAATTAAGTCCATCCTCAATTTCTACAATACTTTTTGATTATTTCTTACGGTTGCCCGAGTGACCTTTGTAGTTACGTGTAGGTGAAAACTCACCTAACTTGTGACCTACCATGTTTTCTGTAACGAATACAGGTACAAACGTCTTTCCGTTATGAACTGCAATGGTTAAACCTACCATATCTGGTATAATCATTGAAGCACGTGACCACGTTTTGATAACCGATTTCTTATTACTTTCCTTCATAGCTACCACCTTCTCAATGAGCTTGTGGAAAATGTAAGGACCTTTCTTTAATGAACGAGGCATTGTCTTTAATTTTGAATTAAAAATTAAGAATTAAAAATTCACAGATAATTTTTACTAAAAACTAAAAATGAAGACTAAACTGATATTCCCAATTTTTAATTTTTAATTTTTAATTATTATTTATTTACCGTTTTACGGCGAGAAATAATCAAACGATTTGAAGTCGCATTCTTGCTTCTTGTCTTTGCACCTTTTGCTTTCTTACCTGTACGTGACCGTGGATGTCCACCTGATGCACGACCTTCACCACCACCCATCGGATGATCCACTGGATTCATCACTACTGGACGTACACGTGGGCGACGACCTTTCCAACGATTTGCTCCTGCTTTACCCATAACTTCTAAACTATGGTCAGCATTTGAAGCAACACCTATTGTTGCACGACAAGTCATCAAAATACGGCGAACTTCGCTCGAAGGCATTTGCAAAATTGCATACTTACCTTCTTTACCTTTCAAAGTACAATAAGTACCTGCTGAACGTGCTAATGCGCCACCTTTACCTGGTTGCATCTCAATATTGTGTACTTGAACGCCCAATGGCACTTCTCCAAGCAACATCGTGTTTCCAATATCTGGCGTAACACCTGCACCACTGTTGATAACTGTTCCAACTTTTAAACCGGCAGGTGCTAAGATGTAACGTTTCTCACCATCAGCATAAACTATCAAGGCAATAAATGCAGTACGATTTGGATCATACTCGATGGATTTTACCATTCCTGGTACACCATCTTTACCACGTTTGAAGTCAATAGTACGATATTGACGCTTATGACCACCACCTATATAACGCATAGTCATACGACCATTACTGTTACGTCCACCAGATGATTTGATTGAACTCACCAACGATTTCTCTGGTGTGTCAGTCGTAATCTCGGTATATGCGTTGGTTACTCTTGTGCGTAACGAAGGCGTTAGCGGATTATATTTTTTTACTGGCATCTTTTAAAAATATTTCAGATTTCAGATTATAATTTCATATTCAATAGAAAATCAAAAAGTTATACTAATTGATTTATTAGAATACAAACTTAGAATTCCAATAATTTATTCAGCTTCTCCTTCTTCTTCACCACTACCAAAAAGATCTATCTTTTCGCCAGCTTGAAGTTTGATGAATGCTTTTTTATAAGCAGGTTTCATACCTTTCACTACACTTGTCTTAGTAGAGCGAGATTTCGCCTTACCTGGAATCACGGTAGTATTTACTTCTGCAACCGATACATTGAACATTCTTTCAACTGCTTTCGCAACTTCCAATTTGTTCGCTTTCCTGTCAACTACGAAGGTGTAAACATCCTTCTTCATAGCTTTATCAGACTTTTCAGTAATGATTGGACGGATTAAAATTTCTCTTGCCATTGTTATTTTTCTTTATTATACCCCCTCAGTATTTGGGGCTATTTTTTATGCAAAAGTTTCTTGAATCTTAGCTACTGACCCTTCTGAAAGAACCAACGCTTGTGTATTCAATATTTGATACGTATTCAAATCGCCTGCACGAGCAATACTTACTCTTGATACGTTGCGACCTGATTTGAAAACATTGTTATCTTGTTCTGTTAAAACAAAAACAGTTTTCTTACCTTGAACACCTACACTATTCAAAACATTGATGAATTGACTTGTCTTTGGCGCAGAAAATGTAAAATCTTCAACAACGGTAATTGCACCTGCTTTTGCTTTTGTAGAAAACGCAGATTTACGTGCCAAATGTCTTACCTTCTTATTCAATTTCACAACATAATCATGCGGTTTCGGGCCAAATGCACGACCACCACCGACCATTGTAGGAGAATTAATGTCACCCTTACGAGCACCACCTGTACCTTTCTGCTTGATTAATTTACGAGTTGAACCACTCATTTCACTACGCTCTTTTGACTTGTGTGTGCCTTGGCGTTGGTGAGCCAAATATTGCTTAACAGCCAAATAAACAGCGTGTGTGTTCGGTTCAATGCCGAAAATGTCGTCAGGTAATTCAACAGTTCTACCTGTTTTCTGACCTTGTATATTTAAAACGTCAAGTTTCATTTTCTTCGATATTGATATTTTAGATAAAAAATTAAATTAGACGTTGTACTCAATATGAATATCAAAATCCAAACAACTCATTATCAAATTTATTTTTCAATGATAATGTATGCGCCTTTATGACCAGGAATCGCACCTTTGATAAGCATCAAGTTTTGATCAGCGAATATCTTAGCAACTTTTAATCCCTTAACAGTTACTCTGTCGCCGCCCATACGTCCTGCCATGCGCATACCTTTCATTACTTTTGAAGGATATGATGATGCACCAATTGAACCTGGCGCACGCAAACGATTGTGCTGACCGTGAGATGCTTGCATTACACCGCCGAAACCGTGACGCTTTACAACACCTTGAAAACCTTTACCCTTTGAAGTGCCAATAGCAATAACTTTATCGCCTTCTGCAAAAATCTCTGTTAAAAGAATTTCTTCGCCCAATTGCTTGCTTACAGTTGTATTTCGGAATTCAGCAATTTGACTAAACACTCCCTCAACACCAGCTTTCTTGAAATGCCCTTGAAGTTGTTTAGTTGTATTTTTTACTTTTGCTTCACCGAATGAAACTTGCAAAGCACTGTATCCGTCTGAATCATCCGTCTTTACTTGCGTAACTACGTTTGGACCCAATTCGATAACTGTAACTGCGATAGCATTTCCTTTATCATCGAAGATGCTGGTCATACCAACCTTCTTTCCGATTAATCCGTTCACTTTTAAAATATTTTAATTTTAAGAAATTTAGAGAGGCAGGTATTACTGTTCCCGTATGTGAGCATTGCCGAGTATCAAAAGTTTTTCGCAAAACTTTGGCTTGATACAAAAAAGTAT
>JAYTMW010000160.1:0-4651 GCA_043728105.1 Saprospiraceae bacterium
GCCGATTGGTGTTTGCCTTGTAAAATGATGGAAGAATCAACTTATAAAGACGAAGAAATTGCCGTATTCATGCACAAAAATTGCATCTGCCTCCACATAAACGGCGATAGCGAAAAAGGCAAACTATTACGTCAAAATTATGCGGTTAATGTATTCCCTACCCTCTTGTTTTTTAATGCAAATGGCAATGAAGTGGCACGAAAAGAAGGCTCTTTGGGCATTGAGGATTTCAAGGTTTTTATGACATCCGCTTTAGAAAGAGATAAAACTCATGATGCTATTGGTTTAAAATAATAAAAGATATAAAATAGAATTAAAAAGCGTAACTCGTTGATAAACAACGATTTACGCTTTTTAATTCTATGTTTTTTAAAAGCGAATATTAGGAATCTCTAAATCTTCAAATTACCGTAAGTAAGCGGGGTTGATGGCGTATTTGTAGGCGTACGACCTTGCTCAACACTCAATTTTACATTCGGTAAATATGGTAAAACATGCTTGCCGAATAGCTCACATTCTTCAATAAGTGGGTAGCCCGAAAGGATAAAAGAGCGAATACCCATATCCATATATCGGTTAATTTTCTGTATGATTTGGTCAGGTGTGCCTACCAATGCGCCCCCGCAACCTGATCTCGCACGCCCAATACCCATCCATAACATGGGTTCTACGAAGTCGTCCGCATCGGCATTGGCTCTCAAATCGTCTTGTCTTTTTACACCTGCGGATTGCGCATCTTGGGTTCTGTTTTTAAGTTTCAACCCCATTTCTGCATCAAATTTTGACATCAATTCATGGGTATATGCGTGTGCATCTGCCTCCGTTTCTCTCACAATGACGTGGATTCTAAGACCAAAATCTATCGTGCGACCTTGCGCCGCAGCCCTTGCGCTCATGTCTTGCATGGTTGCGTAAATGTTCGATTCGGGTTCGGGCCACATCAAGAAAACATCGCAATATTTGGCGCAAACTTCCTTAGAACCAGGTGAAATGCCACCAAAATAGAGCAAAGGACCACCATTTTGTTGATAAGGCTTAACAGGGTCGGCGGGCATTTTGAAGGTGTAAATATCGCCTTTGAAGTCAATTTCGTCTTGTGTCCAAGCCTGTTTCAGTATTTCAATGACTTCTCCGCAGCGTTTGTAGCGCATTTCGTGGTCTTCCCGCAAGCCCGGCAAATCCGAGTTGATGATGTTCACCGTCAAACGTCCTTCGAGTATGTGGTCGAGCGTGGCAAGGTGGCGAGCGAGCGTGGGCGGATGCACCTCACCTGTGCGTATGGCAGCCAAAAGATTGATGTTTTTTACCTTGGGCGCAACAGCAGCGGCAAAAGGAATGACTTCCTGCCCAACCACATAAGAAGTTGGCAGTAAAATATTACTAAATCCCATTCTATCAGCCGTGGTTATGATGTCGGAACAGTGGGCAAAATTACTACGCCGATTTGGGTCGAGCGTGCCGAGAAAGGCAGTGTCACCACCACACAAATCATCGAACCAAGCGACTTCACAAATCCGTTTTTCTGTTCTAATTTTTACCGATTGAATGGGGACTTCTGCCATATTTTTTTGGCGGTAAAAATAGGCGTTTTTTTACGAAAATACTGAGGGGGTGCTTTGTTTCAATTAAAAATTAAAAATTAAATGGAGAAGTGCTTAAACGCTTTCAGAAACTTCATAATTCTTTATTTATCAACAACTTCGATATTCAATATTCCGTGTTCAATATTCGATATTCACTTACATTTCCTAATAATTTATCAAACCTAAAATAGTTGGTGGACTCATATATCGCTCCCTTTTTTGTTCTCCTAAATTGTCCGCCCCACGCCATTCTTTTATCTTCAAATTACGGCGCACTTCCGTACTCCAAGCCAAAAGTTGATAGCCCAAACCTTGCTCAATACAACGTCTATCCGTATCATTTTCAAATTTATCAATGGACTTTTTACTTAAATTTCTTAAAACCAAACCAACGAAAAAAAGGCTATTTTTTGAGTTAAATTCCAAAATATGGCTTATTTCATGCCCTAAAACGCCAATTTGAGCATTGAAACCAAGGCTGTCTAAGAGTATTTTGTTTAAAAAAGGAATACTACTTTCGGAACTAATCGTAATGACGTAAGTACGATTTGAGGGTCTTCTGAAAGCACTCAAAAATGTGGGGGCAGCTGCCAAAGGGGTTCTTGTTTTTTTTATTTTAAAAATAATTTTAATCTGTTTCAACGTCGGATAATAAGCCAAAGCGACCCTGATTTGTCGCTCAAATTGTGTAGGAATTGTCTTGTTGAAAACTAAATCTTTGAGGTACATATCAACAGAATCAAGTTTGAATTCTTTGACGGGCGGAGTAGGCGTTTGCGCAAAAATGAAGCACCCTCGCAGTATTAAAAGCAATAAATAACCTTTTCTTTTCATACACTCATTAACTTAAAAAACTGAAAAGCGGCAAACCCAAAAAACGTGTAACCAATCAATTTATCAATCATTTTTTGAACGTGGGAGAGACGTTTCCACAATATTTTTCCTAATAAAATAAAAAATAAAAATGCGCCCAACGTGCCAATGGCGGCGGCAAAAGAAAAATAAAAATAGGCTTCAGGTGTGGGCGTTAACCAACCATTTTGCACAAAAACATTACCCCATAAAAGCCAAAAAGGATACACCACTACATTGGCAAAACCCAACACAATGCCTTGACCAAAAGTAGCTTTTACTGTTAAAAGGGGCCCCTCAGTATTTTGCTTTTTTTTGAAATTTTTATAGCCCAAATAAAGCAAAATAGGGATTGAAATGATAGAAATTGCTTGACTCAATTGGGGTATCGCCAACAACACATTCATCCCTAAAAGTGTGATGCCGATTTGGATAAATTCAATCAAAGTAGCACCCAAACTGAACGCTAAAGCCTGTTGCTGCCGATTGGCAAGTGCCAATTGCAATATCGTTAAGTTGAGCATTCCCAAAGGTAATGTGCCTAAGAAACTACTTGTAAAACCCAACCATAAATGATGCGATATTTCGTTATAAGTCATTGATTATCAATTTTTTATAAAAATGCATCTGCGAATTTATTCGCCGCAAGGTTAGCTTGTAAAATGATTTATTCTGCGAATGAATTCGCCGATATATACGCTACAATTGCTCCATTTCTTTCTGTTTTTCTACAAAAATTTTATATTCTTTCAAAGTCATGTAAGGCACACCTTGACGATGCAACGCTGTTGAAATTTCGTATATTTTTTTCCAAAGGCGAAAATATGCAGCCCATATTTCAAAGAAACGAGTGTTCGGATCAAAGATGTGAGCGGGGTCTGAACCAACGCCATTTATCTCCAAAATCTTGATATTTTTACCCGCTTGAAGGTCTGATACTGAGGGGACTTTTAAATCCAAACGAAAGAGATAAATCCCTGGTAAATCAGCTTGAATTTTATCAAAAGATTGCACCATTTCGGGTGTGATAAGTTGATTGTAATCCAGAAATTTTGTGCCCCTGCAATGATTACCGATTGGTTCGACTATGATTTTTTCATCCATCCTCGGAATCTTTTTAAGTAAGGCAGCTTTCTCAATTTTAAGCCTTTCCATTTGAAGAATACCCCTTGGATTTTGTTGCAAAAGGCATTCTACGGATTGTTTACCATCGCCCAAAACACTTAAAAATTTTTTACCCGCAATCGACTGTATGCCACTTTCACCCGTTTCAGGATTTTTCCAATACAAAACAGCTGCCTCGATTGGATAATCTATGTATTCTTCAATCAAAAAATTGGTTGGAAAACGCAAAAGATGCTCCATAATTTCCGATAAATTTTCTACTTTTTTCACCATCAAACCTCTACAACCCACGGCAGGTTTAATGATTAGGGGAAATTGTAAACCCACTTTTTCAAGGCTTATTTTTATGTTTTCCATCGAATCTGATGACGCAATAGTGCAATTTTTCGGACGATACTGAGGGGGTATCCAACGACTAATGTCCGCCTTGTCTTCACCCACCATGCCACCCGTTGGAATGACAGGATTTGCCGCCGTGAAAAACAACGGAGATTTAGCTTTTGCCGCCAAATAGACCACATAAAAGACCACAGGAGCGATATAAATATTGGCATTCCAATACTCTTTGTTCATCAAACGAATGAACCACGGCTTACGGTTTAAAGCCTTCTTTAAGTCAAAATCAAAAGTCCAATTTGATATGGTTTTAGTCCAATAAGACGTTTGTGCCGTAGGCAAATTGGAGGTGGCTGATGTCATGCTTTCCCAATTCATAGTATTGAAAATCAATTAGTTGTGAAGAAAACGAGTAATTTAATTGTGTTATAGAAACCGTTGAAGGGCCTAATGGGCGGTGCATCAAAATGCCTTTTTCGGGTGCGTTTTTGTTTTCTGTTTTATGAAATTGCCATAGGTCAGAAGCCTCAATTTTATCGTTTTTTTGTTTTAAAAAATCAGAAAACCAAGCCTCACGCTCATACTTAACCGCCTCATCATAAAGTGTGCAACTTGAGCGTATTTGAGGGCTTTGAGCATCTAATTTTTTGATATGCCTTTGTTTATTATCCCATCTAAATTCAAAAATTTCTGAATCTTGGAAGGTCAAAAGGGTAAACGGTTCTATATTTTCAAAATCATAGAATTCAAAAAAA
>JAYTMW010000161.1:0-2624 GCA_043728105.1 Saprospiraceae bacterium
AATCGTCAAACTCTTACGCTTGTGCAAAATAGCATATTCAATCGCCGAACGAACAAGACGCTCAGTACCAGCTTTTGAAACGGGCTTGATACCGATACCGACTATTACATCACTGTCAGCATCTTTCAAACGAGCCGCTTTATTATAACTTTTTACCTTTTCCTTAGTACCAAAACGGATTTTATCGAAGCCTTTCGGGAAATTTTTCTTCAAAAATGCCAATACTTTAGCCGCATCTTCTGAGCCGCCTGGCATTTCGATGCCTGCATAAATATCCTCCGTATTTTCACGGAAAATAACCATATCCACCAATTCAGGATGCTTTACAGGAGAAGGCACACCTTCGAAATAACGCACCGGGCGCAAGCACACATACAAATCCAAAATCTGACGCAAAGCCACATTCAAAGAGCGAATACCGCCGCCGATGGGCGTTGTCAAAGGACCTTTGATGCCGATAAGGCACTCCCGAATCACGTCCAGCGTCTCATCAGGCAACCAATTACCTGTTTTATTAAATGCTTTTTCGCCTGCAAGGACTTCTTGCCACACGATTTGCTTTTTACCTTTATAGGCTTTTTCCACCGCCGCATCAATCACGCGCACAGAAGCCCGCCAAATGTCGCGCCCCGTTCCGTCACCTTCGATGAATGGGACAATGGGGTCGTTAGGAACTTTGAGCTTGCCGTTTTTAACTGTTATTTTAGAGCCAGTCATTAGTTATAAATGTATTTTAGTTCAAAAATATTTTTGTTTAAATAAAAAATTATATCGCTTTAATGAGTGCATTTTGATACGAAAGAGGAGCTAAAAAGTTGATTGTCAATGAGTTATATTGTCATTAAAACCATCATTTCGCCTCTTTTGTCAAAAGCGGAACAAAATTAATAAACTAAATGTGTTAGGAAAGGAAATCCCGATTTTTTCGCTGTTTTAGATGATTTTTAATACGAAAGGGTGTATCTTTGCACTACCCAAACGTTTTGGACGTATCGAATAGGAATGCTTCGTGCTTCATAATTCATGGGATTTTTGAAATCCAGCAAGTTATCTACTTGTTGGATTTCTTTATTTTATACATTGTGTGAAATACTAAACGACTCACTTTATTCTTTTTCAAACTTGTTACCGTTCTTACTTCTTTCACAACTATCTTTTTATCATCTATAATTTTTTCAAACTGTATCAAAGGTAAATGAGTTCGTTTGGTAACACCTACCGATTTTATAATATCGGGCTGTAGAAAAACATCTAAAAACAGTATAAAATCTTCTTTTTCAATAGCTACTTGCCCTCTCTTAGCTTCTGACATCGGGCTGCCATGTTCTTCCAGTGTGTGAATAATTCCGAAATTATCAATACAAACCCAATGATTGCTTACATCTATACCTGTTGCTTCTAATATTCTTGCTACAAGATTACTCGGCACAATAAATAAATCCAGCTTCCTATGAAATGGGGTTGTTATTTCTAAACATTCATCATACAAGGCGTATATATCATTTTTAATTTTTCTTAAATCTATCTCTTGCATAGTTTTCTCTTTTATTAATTAGACGCCATAATTTTATTGAAAAATGTCCGTAAATTTGTTAGAATTTACCTTTCACCCCAATCAGTTTTTAATATAACAGCCATTCACGAATTACAAAAAAATTAAAATAATAAGAACATGAGACCAGTGCCAAAAATCTTCTTGGAAGTTCCCGTTACTTATAGTGAAATGATTGAAGTATTGTCAAAATTGGGTTACAGTCAGGAGTTTGACGGTAAAAATAACCGTTATGTCAATATTAAATATCAATCTATTTTATTGTTACCTGTCCGTCCACTTGATGAAATACTCGAAAAAATATATGTTGCCATAGCTTCTAACCACCTATATATACAAGGCGTCATAAAAGAAGAGGAAAGTCTCATTCAGATGATTCAAAAAAACAGATTAAAAAAGAGTAAAAAACAAGCAAATAGTGGGCAAATATAGATTTATTACTGGCTCGCAGTTCCAATCTACCCCCCTCAGTATTTTCATCATTATTCGATTAATTTAAACCAACAGCAACAAGCCCAAAATAACCAAAACGAAATAATTAGCGATAGAAATAGCACCGGCATAATCCTTCGCCACCCGCTGCCCGAAGAAGAGACTTAGAAAGGAAAGGCTCGCGAGTATCAAGCCCCAAAATGCCCATTTGGTATTGCCTGATATCAAGGAGAAAGAACCGATAGCACATAAAATGCCTGCTGTCATTTCCAAAAATGTGATGAGAGGAGTAAGTAAGCCAATGGTTTTGGCTAAAGGCGTTTTTTTGAAATGGTCGGTAAAATAGGCGATAGTGCCTTTATAATTCAACACTTTATCCAAGCCTGATTGTAAAAAAAGGATTGCCATAAATATCGGAATCAACATTTTGACAAAGACAAAACTGGAGTCAGGATTGTTGAAAAAATTGGCTAATGAGTTCATTTTGATTGTTTTATAAATTAAAAATTATTCTTCTTTTTTAACTCGCACTTTATCCAACAACGTATTTAATTGTTGCACTTCTTCCTCAGTGAGGTTTCTTAAAATATCATCAATTTCATGCGTATAATTGTCCATCCAGTTAATGAGTTCAATACCT
>JAYTMW010000162.1:0-6563 GCA_043728105.1 Saprospiraceae bacterium
GATGTTTCAGCATGGTTATCAGAGCAATCTATCAAAATAAATAACATAACATCATTAAGTGATTATATACCAGAATTAGTTAATAAAATCGATAAAAAAGTCGTAATTTTAATAGATGAAGTTGATAAAAGTAGCAATAACCAGTTATTTGTTGCTTTTCTATCCATGCTTCGTAATCTTTATCTTAGTAGGCATGAGACACCAACGTTTCATTCAATCGTTTTAGCGGGTGTGCATGATGTGAAATCATTAAAAATCAAACTCCGACCTGATGAAGAAGCCAAGTTAAATTCTCCGTGGAATATCGCTACTGATTTTAAAGTAGATATGAATCTTTATCCAAAAGAAATAAAACCCATGTTAGATGATTATGTGGCTGAAAGGGGCGTGAAAATGAACACAAAAAAGATAGCGGAACACCTTTTTTATTACACATCAGGTTATCCCTTTTTGGTGAGTAAGCTCTGCAAAACGATTGAGGAAGATTATTTGCCCAATCGAAAAGCGCAAAAATGGACTTTGGCGGATGTTGACCAAGCCGCTTTGGATTTGACAAGGGAAAGCAATGCGAATTTCGACAGTCTCGTAAAAAATTTGGAGGATAATTTAGAGTTATATGATTTGATTTATGGAATTGCCGTTGATAATCAACCATTTTCGTTTAATATTCATAATCCTTTGACAAATTTAGCCACTTTGTACGGCATCGTTAAGCAAGTAAATGGGCGTATGGTCATTCATAATCGTATATACAATGAAGTTATCATCAACTATATGACAGACCAAATGCACCAAAAACAATTTTTTGAGAGAAATGATTTTGGTGGAGGCTATGTAAATAATGATAATTCACTCAATATGGAATTGGTTTTGACGAAATACCAAGCATTTATGCGTGAGCAATACAGCAAAAAAGACCGCACATTTTTAGAACGAAATGGTCGTTTGGTTTTCTTGGCATTTGTGAAACCCATTTTGAATGGTAAAGGTTTTGATTTCAAAGAAGCCCAAATATCAGAAGAACGCCGCTTAGATGTCGTTTTGACTTACTACAACAGTAAATACGTGGCGGAACTCAAAATATGGCGAGGTCAAGAAGCCCATGAAAAAGGGCTTGTTCAATTAGCCAATTATTTGGATAGACAAAACCTAAATGAAGGATATTTAGTCATTTTCGACCATTCCGCCACAAAATCATGGCAAACGGATAGACGTGAAATCAATGGAAAAAATATCTTTATGGTTTGGGTGTAATTAGAATTAAAAATTAAAATTAAGGATTTAAAAGGGGTTTTTAATGTTTTTTTTGGGCTTTTTTGCTCAAAATACTGAGGGGGCAGTTTTTGCAAAGTACCAACTTAGCGAATGATATACCTTTAAATAAAATTTCAAATGGAGCTAAAAATAACCACTCTACAACTCGATTTAGTTTGGGAAAACAAAGCCCAAAATTTCCAAAAAATAGACGATATACTGAGGGGTCTCCCTCAAACCGATGTCGTAGTTTTGCCTGAGATGTTCACAACAGGTTTCTCCATGACACCCGCAAAATGGGCTGAACCCATGTTTGGAGAAACGTTTAATTGGTTGAAAATCAAGGCTTTAGAGTATGATGCAGCCATAACGGGCAGTTTCATTTGTGAAGAAGAAGGACACTTTTACAACCGCCTTATCTGGATGCAACCCGATGGCACGCATTACCAATACGATAAAAGACATCTTTTTAGCTTGGCAGGAGAACAACACCATTATAAGGAGGGAATTGAACGTATCACTATTGAGTGGCGTGGTTGGCACGTATGCCCGCTTGTATGCTATGATTTGCGCTTTCCTGTATGGAGTAGAAATACCCCTCAATTTCAAAAAAGTGATTTTTTAAACGAAAATACTGAGGGGGTACAAAATACACCTTCTTATTACGACGTACTCATTTACGTAGCCAATTGGCCCGCCATTCGAGCCAATGCTTGGAAAAACCTTCTCATAGCACGTGCCATTGAAAATCAAGCTTATGTGGTGGGTGTGAATAGAGTAGGGTACGACGGCAATCAAATTTGGCATAGTGGCGATTCTGCCGTCATAGATTTTAAAGGTGGAATAATTTTTGAAACCTCTGAAAAAGATAATATCTCTACCACCATACTAAATAGAGGTGATTTGTCGAAATTCAGAAATAAATTTGGCTTCCTAAATGACCAAGATTCATTCAAAATAAATGTAAAAAAATAAGCTAATATCAATTTGTCTAAAGTGTTGAAAATCAATTAGTTATAATCTGTTTTAGCCTTATTTTTCGTTTAAGGTATTAATTGCGACCAAATTAAATATGGCTTTAAAAACACTTTTGAAAAAGAAAAATTTAAAAAAAAGATAAAAAGATGTAAAAATCTAAAAACACTTTCTATCTTTGACCCAGCAAAATAAAATTACTACAACGGAGAAGTAAATTTTATTTGTGATTATTAGTTAGGACACACTTTTTATTTGGGCAACTCCGAAGCCTTTAACAAACTATCAGAGTATTTATGGAAGGGCAAACTGAGTCGTCGTGTATCACGAAGCGACATTTCATTCTCTTACCAATTCTTTTCACACTATCCACCTACAATCTTAAAGCAGAAAACCCAATACCACCTTTTTTAGCTATTAAGAATCTTTCTTTTTCTGCCGTACCAATTATGGCAAACACGCTTGCAGCCATTGATAATCTTAAAACGCTTAGCAGTGCTAAAGCCGATGAGATGAACAGAGCTGAGTTAGCGTATATGCCTTCTGAAACTAAAACAAAGACTTTCAAAATGTCGGAGTTGGCTGTTGATGAAAAAAGAAAGTACGTCGCAAATTTCGCCGAATCCCACACGGATATGGGTTACAACTATCGCTATGGCGGCACAACAGTAGAAAAAGGTATTGATTGTTCAGGCTTCACGAAGTATGTATTAGGTTATTTCGATTTCAATGCTTCCCGCACATCCAACGAACAATTTGAAAACGGTGAGAAAGTCCCTGTATCAATGGCTAAAGCAGGTGACTTGGTTTTCTTTGGTTCAAAGAAGTATATCAGTCACGTGGCTGTTGTTGTTTCAAACGATGAAAAAGGACTATTCATCGTCCACAGTTGCAACCGTGGCATTGTTAAAGAAAATGTGTATGAATCGAGTTATTGGAAGGGCAAACTAAAAGACATGGCTGTTAATATTATTGACAACCAAAAGTAAAATTAAATTATGATTGTTTACGACGAGATGAAAAACTGATAATTATTATCAAAATGGCTAACCGAAAGGTTAGCCATTATTCGTTTATAGATTATTATAAAACGCTGATTATCAAAGGATTATAAAATTTCTTATTCCAATCTCAGCAATCGCCAATCACTATTCACGAAACTCTAAGGGCTACTTATTTCCTTCAATTCTATATTCGTATCGCTATTCATTTTAACAATAAGCGGATAATTTGGGTTATTTAATATCCAAACGAACACCGTATCACGTGGACTAATGACATAAGCACCTTTCAAAAATTGAGGTATGCCTTTTTTATTACCCACTTTCACATTCAAGGGCAGTGCATCAAAATCTATGAAAGGTAGTGAAACAGAGCCATTGGTTTCAAAGGAAATACTACTGAAATATTTTTCATTGTAAGGGTTTTCAGGATGTAAAGGTTCTAAGTTAGCCTCGGGCAAATCATTGATTTTGATTTTAATGGTCTTACTTTCAGATAAAGCTTTAAATACTTTTTTACTCGCAAAACCCACAATTTTTGAATCATCAATTATAAAATCGCCTTGACGATTGTAGCCTATAAGATGTGTGGCGTAACTAAGTGCGTTTTTAGAAATTTGTAAAACCCTTTCATTATTATAAGGATTTTTCAAAAATACCCCCTCAGTATTTTCACCCATTTGAATGGAATAGAAAGAAGAATATCCCAATTTGCTTTGTTT
Organism: Saprospiraceae bacterium; assembly: GCA_043728105.1. Taxonomy (GTDB): domain Bacteria; phylum Bacteroidota; class Bacteroidia; order Chitinophagales; family Saprospiraceae; genus JAAFJT01. Next base: position 3,953 of record JAYTMW010000162.1, read on the forward strand.
GAAAGTATAAATACTTTGTCTATTTATATCTACTTTGAACAAAGTATTTCGCTCAGAATAGATAGAATCACGCAAACGATATATGACTTCACGCTGCCTGTTGGTGAGTATGTCATGTGCTTTATGGTCAATAAAAAAAATGATAAAACCCAATGAAAAAAAGGTTGTAAGTGCGATAGCTACGATTTTTAAAGTTTTCTGCATGGTATTTAGATTAAATTGTTTGCCAACACTTTTTATATAAAATAATTATGCAAAAATTAATCCATTAATGGTATAATATTTCGACTTTTAGAAAATTGATGCAATAAAAAAAAGCCCCAAGGCAATCTGCCTTGGGACTTTCATTAAAGGAATCAACCTTTATTAGTTTTCTAATCCCTCAAAAATCTGTTAAAATAAAGAAGGTTGATCGGTAATACGTTTCAGATGAATAATTACTTAACATAAAACAAACATCATGCTAATTTTAAATAAGTACGCTCTATTTTTTTCGAGAAATCAATAGTATAATAAAATAAGACAGCAAATATTTGAATTTTATAAAGCATAAATAATTGATTGTCAATTATTTATGCTTTATAAAATTTGTATTTATATGACAGGATATTAGAAATGTTAATGTTTACGCACCCAATAATCGTGCAGCCACCGCATAAGGATGATTGGGGTCTAAGGCGCTAATAATGTTCTCATTTTTAGTATCAGATTCAACAACACCATCTCGTAAGCGCACAATTCTATGAGCATGTTGCGCAATATCGGGTTCATGAGTAACCAAAATTACAGTGTTCCCCGCCTTGTGAATTTGTTCAAAAATACCCATAATTTCGATAGACGTTTTAGTGTCCAAATTTCCAGTCGGCTCATCCGCTAATATGATTGCAGGATTATTCACTAAAGCACGAGCAATGGCCACACGCTGCCTTTGCCCACCCGATAGCTCATTAGGTTTATGATGCATTCGCTCGCCCAGACCAACCGCTATCATGGCTTCTTCGGCTTTTTGGATGCGTTTTTCCTTCTTTATTCCTGCATAAACCAAAGGTAAAGCCACATTTTCAAGTGACGACATGCGTGGTAAGAGGTTAAATGTTTGAAAAACGAAGCCAATTTCTTTGTTCCGCACTTCCGCAAGTTCCGCATCTGTCATTTCACTCACGTCCGTCCCGTTCAAAACATAAGAGCCACTTGAAGGCGAATCCAAACAACCCAAAAGGTTCATCAAAGTGGATTTGCCAGAACCAGAAGGCCCCATTAAAGCGACATATTCGTTTTTTTGAATATCTAAGGTGACAGATTTTAAGGCGTTGATAGTATCAGCACCCATTATGTACGTTTTACGCAAATCTTTAATCGAAATGATTGTATTCATAGTTCTAAATTGTTGAATTGCTGAATCGTTAAATTGTTGATTATCAATGCTTTCTATAAAACAATTTAACCATACAACAATCCAACAATTCAATTTATAAATCTATCACCTTTGGCACTTTGAAATATTTTTCATTGTGATTCGGTGCATTTTGCAAAGCTTGTTTTTGAGTCAATTCATGGCTCACTTTATCGTCACGAAGCATCGTAATTTCTTCATTCACGTACACCAAAGGTTCGACCCCCTCAGTATTTAGCTCATTTAGTTTGTCCACCATTTTAAGAATGTTGTTCAAACTGCCCTGTACCTTTGTTCTTTCGCCTTCGCTAAGTTCTAAACGGGTTAGGTTTTCAAGTCTCAAAATTAAGTTTCTATCTACTTCCATGTTCTTTTATTAGATTAATTAGAAAAAATTACCGTCCAAATTACCTTTTTTATCCGTTATCCGTTAATCATCCATTTACCTTCTTTTTCAAGTAAAGAACCCAAATGAGTATTACGGGTCTTGTTTTTTCTATCTTCAAAATATTTACGTAAGGCGAATTTTGAAGAAGCAAAAGCGACATCATGCCACGGAATTTCGGATTCAGTAAACAGCTGAATATCAATGCTTTCGGGTGTCAAACAATAATTCAAATCTACCATTTCTACCAAATAATGTAGATGTACTTGATTGACAGGTACTACATTGAAAACGGTATGCAAACCAATCACGTTCACCCGTCCGAGAGTTTCTTCAAACATTTCTCTTACGGCTCCTTCTTCCGTCGTTTCGTCGTTTTCCATGAATCCGCCAGGAATGTTCCACAGTCCATATTGTGGTTCGATACCTCTTTTACAAAGCATTACTTTGTCTTCCCAAATGGGCAAACAACCAACAATTACTTTCGGATTGACATAATGAATCACGCCACAATTCACGCAATGGAAGCGGGGAATATGCTCGCCTTCGACGGCACTAAAATGGATAGGGTGGGCGCAATTGGAGCAAAATTTCATGCTAATTTCATTTATAAATTTCAACGAGGCGGGTTACTAAAAATTAGTTTAGTGAGCCACTTTCGTTATTAAATACCATATTTATAATTTCATAAAATATTGATAATCAGTATTTAATGAAAAATAATTTATTATTCCTTAAATTATCAAATGCTTAATTTTTGCCAAATCTTCAGGCGTATCAATGCCAATAGTTTCTAATTTAGTTAGACCAATGCCTATTGTAAAACCTGCCTC
>JAYTMW010000163.1:0-9456 GCA_043728105.1 Saprospiraceae bacterium
ATAGAAGAAACGGTTTACACGTATGGTTTTTATATGCGAAAATTCGTGAAAGAAACCAAAGCAAAAGGCGCCATTCCAATCGTTTGTTCGCTCGTGCCACGCAACAATTGGGCTGATGGAAAAGTGAAACGAGCTAACGATTCTTACGCACTTTGGGCAAAGCAAATTGCCGAGCAAGAGGGCGCATTTTTTATTGATTTGAACGAAAAAATAGCCCTCAAATATGAGATTTTAGGTGAAAAAAATGTCCTAAAACAGTTTTTTCCAAAAGACAATACGCACACTGGTTTTGATGGTGCGAAACTCAATGCGCAAGTTGTGGTAAATGAAATCAGAAACTTAAAAAACGGTACTTTACAAGGCTTTTTGAAGCCGTGAGGACAGATTCACGACGTAATTATAGTGCCGATAGTTGGGCCGTTTTTGGTTTGAGGGTTATAAAATTGTAACCAACGGAAAACAGATTGAGGCAGTTTTGCTAAGGGAGGCCCCTCAGTATTTTTGCCAGTTTTTACCTAATTTTTCCAGTAATTGCTCCGCTAACTGATAGACTTTTGTTTGTTTATCATTTGGAAAAGGGTGAGAAGGGGATGTATCGTTTTTTTTAGCATTTGCCATACCAATAGCTATTTTTGGGCAAAAATTAGAAGGAATACCTTTGCCCGTGGCTTGGGTTCTAACGTGAAGTTCGTGTTTGAGATTATCGCCAATTGTCTCTAAGTTATCTTCTAAATGATATAAAAGCCAAACCTCAAAACAAGGATTGCTAATGGCTATAAACCATTGTTTATCACGCTCACAAGCGTCAATTAGCTCTTGAATATGCTCTCGTTCCCATGTATCTACATCTAAAACAAACCATAGTACGTCATTATCTTGTGGACTCCACAAACCCTCTTCTTGGTATTTTGTGAGGCGATTTAAGAAAAGCTTTGGTGCGGAGGCTTGCCCTTCACGGGGTACTATTTTTATTTGTATTCGTTGATTTTGTCCATGAAAATAACGAAAATATTCATCTTCACGCTCTCCCTCAGCAACAATGACGAAAAGCCGACTATCACGGTGAGGGCTACCTTTTTTATAATTTCTATCAGGCATTAGCTTTCCAATTGAGGTTTTTGAAATCACTTAAAAAAGGAATAGCCCCAAAACGACCATTCAAATAGCCTTTGCGCACATCTAAATCATAGCGCACATCGAAGTCGCTCATGGGATACATTTCAGTGGCCCCCTCAGTATTTTTCTCAGCAAACCAAATTTCGTCTTGCCTAAATATTTCTTGGTCAAGCAAATTAGATTCGTGGGTTGTGAATATCAATTGCCCTTTTGTGCCTTTGTGTTCAGAGAATTTTGTTATAAGTTCTTTAATTAGGTTCGGGTGAATACTTCGCTCGATTTCGTCTATTAAAATAATTCCTTCTTCATGAATTGCAAAATAAATAGAAACTAAAATATCCCATAGTCTCACAGAACCGTCAGATTCTTCATAAGTGTCAAAAATAAATTTATCACCATTTTTATTTAAATGAAACGTTGACAATTTTTTTATAACATACAAACCATTTTCAATTGTTGCGATTGTCTTAGATTTATTGCTTTTACCTCCCATAAAATTATTAAAATCTACCTCTTCTTTATGTGATAATTCTGCCTTAATTCTATCTTTAATTTCTTTATAATTTTCGCCAAAAAATTGTTCGAATGTAAATGTTTGAATTTCAAAACCATCGACACCTGTATTAAATCTCTTAGTATAATCTTTAATGAAATTAAAGATATTTGCATCAGAAAACATTAGATTACTTACTGAAAACTCAGGTCCAATAGATTTTATACTGAACAAGCCGAGATATGCCTTTTTTACTAATTCAAAGCCTTCCTTAGACTCATTTAATTTAGACAAAAGTGTTTCATAATCTTTCAATAATTCTTCTTCATATAATTTTATCCTTAGTATATCTTGTTCTGTTTTTTTATATTTATCATTAAATAAAATTTCTACCTTTCCATCAACGTTGGTACGATTGAATATTAATTCTTCTCCTTTACTTGAATGAGTCAATAAAAGTTTTTCATCTATGATGATAGCTTTATCTATAACTAATGAATAAAAAAACATTTCATTGTCTATAATAAATTCTATTTCAAAAATTATTGGATTGTTTTGGCTTGAATTATTTAATCTAAATTTTCTATTATTACTCATTATTGAAATCACTAATTCACTTCCAAATAAAGCATAGGTTTTAAAATCTGTAAGGGCATCCACAAAATTCGATTTCCCCGCCCCATTCGCTCCATAAACAGCCGCCATTTTCAATAACTCCAAATCACCATGATGATACACATGATGAGGCAACCGACGAGGGCTACCCGTAAGCATATTAAATTCAGTACGTTCATTGAAGGATAAATAATTTTGGACGGCAAATCTTACTAACATGCTGTTATTTTTTATGTGAAAAAATCTCTTAGGATTCTATTTTATAAACAAATGTAGGACTAAATTAGTTTTTAAGCAAAAAATAAGAGATATTTTCGTAAGAACAACATTTTATAGGCTTCTCCCAATCCCCAATTCCAACCCCCGCAACTCCGCCAACCCTCGCAGTCTGCCAATCGCCGAATACCCAGGGTAAGTCGTTTTTTTCAAATCATCCAACATCTGATGCCCATGATCAGGGCGCATTGGGATGGAGACATTGCGACGTTGCATCACTTTCACAATCGCCTTCACAACGGCATACATATCCGTATCACCGTCCAAATGATCGGCTTCGTAGAAATTGCCTTCGGTATCACCTTTGGTATTTCGGAGGTGTAAAAAATGGATATGATCGCCCAATCGCTCAACCATGCCCGCCAAATCATTGTCGGAACGCACGCCATACGAGCCCGTGCAAAAACACAAACCATTGGCAGGACTCGGCGCAGCGTTGAGCAATTCAACCGCATCGTGTTCGGTGCTGACAATGCGGGGCAAACCCAAAATCGGATAAGGTGGGTCGTCGGGATGAATCGCCATTTTTAACCCTACTTCTTCCGCAACAGGTACTATTTCTCTTAAAAAATGGAATAAATGTGCCTTTAATTTTGCCGCATCTATGTGTTCGTAGTTTTTTAAAGCCTTTAAAATTTGCTCTTCCGTGAAGCGTTCTTCACTCCCCGGCAGACCCAAAAGGGTGTTGTTGTAGAGCGTTTCTTTCTCTTTTTCGGTCATATTTGCCAAGCGAATTTTGGCTTTTTCTAACTCCCCCTCCGTATATTCAGCCGCCGCATTGGGTCTTTTCAACATGAAGACATCGAAAGCGATAAAGGCAGCTTTTTCAAAATAAAGGGCTTTGCTACCATCGGGCATTTCGTAAAAAATGTCCGTGCGCATCCAATCGAGAATGGGCATGAAGTTGTAGGTGACGACTTTTAAGCCACATTTTGCCACATTTCTAAGGCTAATTTTATAATTTTCGATGTCTTTTTCAAAACCCGCCGTTTGCTTTTTGATATTTTCAGACACGGGAAGGCTTTCGATAACCGTCCAAGTCATGCCCGCCGCTTCCACTTCGGCGCACCGTTTTTGAATTTCTTCCACCGTCCACACGCTACCTACGGGGATGTGATGCAAGGCAGTCACTACGCCCGTGCAACCCGATTGGCGAATGTCGGAGAGGCTAACGGGGTCTTTGGGGCCATACCAACGCATGGTTTGTTCCATTATCATCATCATGAGTTCTTAGTTTTTAGGGTGTAGTGTTTAGACGTGTCAAGCACTTTCTGAAAATCAATACACCTATAATTTTTTTTGTAAAAATGGGTATTAGTCCTTGAAATATGATTGATTTGAAATCTTTTTTACGAAAACGTTTTCGGAAAGGAACCCCTCAAAGCGAAACCCCACGCCGCCAAAAAATAAAATCATCTTGCCCAAGTTCCATTGCCTTGGTATCATAGTCGCCATTAGCCAAGCCAATGATATATTCTAAGATGTCTTCTCCGACTTGTTCTACTGTTTTTTCACCCGTAATAATATCACCGCAATTGACATCAATAATGTCGGGCATCCGTGCTGTCAAGGCATTATTTGTTGACAATTTGACCATTGGAGAAATGGGATTGCCCGTGGCTGTACCCAAACCCGTGGTGAATAATTGAATGGTTGCGCCTGCACCCGCCATGCCCGTAGTCGCTTCTACGTCATTTCCGGGCGTACATACGAGGGTCAAACCACCTGTTTTAGTCGCATAACCACCATAACCGACGGCATCCACGACCGAAGATGTGCCACCTTTTTTTGCCGCCCCTGCCGACTTTATGGCATCCGTTATCAAGCCATCCCGAATGTTTCCGGGGGACGGATTCATGTCAAAACCCGAGCCGACTGCCTTCGCTTTTGCGGCATATTCCCGCATCAGAAAAGCGAAATTATCAGCCGTTTTATCATCCACACAACGGTTGATGAGTTCTTGCTCGACACCGCATAGTTCGGGAAACTCTGCCATCAAAACCTTGCCACCCAACGCCGCCACCAAATCAGCCGTGTGGCCCACCGCAGGATTGGCGGATATGCCCGAAAAGCCATCCGAACCACCACATTTCACGCCCACGGTCAATTTACTGAGGGGGGTAGGGGAGCGGCGTAGTTGATTGATTTTCACCAAGCCTTCAAACGTTTGGCGAGTAGCTTCTGAGAGCATTTCATATTCGGTATGCCATTTTTGGCGTTCAAAAAAGAGGACAGGTTTATCGAAATTAGGGTCTTTTTCCTTGATTTTTGCTTGTAAAATCTCAAATTGAGCATTTTGACAGCCCAAACTCAACACCGTTACACCCGCCACATTTGGGTTGACGGCATAACCTGCCATCAAAGCACAAAGGTTATTGGCATCTTCACGAGTGCCGCCGCAACCACTTTCGTGCGTCAAAAACTTGATGCCATCTACATTTTTGAAAAATCTTTCTTCTGGGTTGTCGGCTTTCTTTTTCGCAAAATCATAGCCATCAGTTGTGCCGTGTTTTTTGTAATAATCAATCATATTACGCACTTGATTTCGATATACTTCGGGCTGTGCGTAGCCTAATTCTTTCAAAAAAGCCTCTTTTAAGACTAAAATATCTCTGTTTTCACAAAAAACCATTGGAATAACCAACCAATAATTGCGCACACCCACTTGTCCATCGGAGCGAGGATAGCCCATGAAAGTACGGTCTTCCCACGCACTCACGTCGGGTGCTTGCCACACATATTCCTTTTGGCGACTGCCAAAATTTTCAGCCGCATGTTTCAAATTTTCGGTCGAAATCAATTCGCCTTGTGCAATGGGTCGTGCTGCTTTGCCCACAAGCACGCCGTACATCTTCACTTCATCGCCAATACTGAGAGGGGTCATCGTGAATTTGTGTTTTGCCCCAATGGCTATTTTTATCTTGAAATTTTTATCTTGAAACGTGATAGATGTGCCTTGTGGCAAATCTTGAAGAGCGACCAACAGGTTGTCGTCGGGATGAATTTGGAGGAATGTATTTTGCTGTTTCATGATTTTGTTGAATTTAAGACTTTTTAGAATTGGAACAAATCTAACACCAGAAGTATTGTTTTTTCCAAATTGGATATTTTTTTTAGGAAAAACGAAGAGGTAAAGGGGAGCGTTGATTTAACGTATCGAATAATTGGATGAATGAGGTTTTGTGCGTTGGGCTTGTCCCATAATGTTGAAGGTTCTAAAAGTTGAATGATGCGCCTATCCGCTTGTCGAGTAATAAAATTTAAAATCGAACAAGCAACCGTATTTTCAAAGCTAAACCAATCTGTTATGTCTTTTCCATTTTTCAAATAATAGGTTCGGGTTAAGCCTTTTTCGATAAAATAAATATAATTACAAATCGTATCTTGCCGAACTAAAACATGTCCTTTTGTCAAATCCATACGTTTTGAAATGGAAAAAAGAGCCCCTCTACTTTCATCAGGAAGCGGAGCGATTTAGGCAAATATGTCAAGGAAAGTAGCCATTTTTAGTATGATTTCAATGTGAATTTAAACAGAATGAGACAATTTTTGTAAATTTTTAGTTAAAATATAAGTATTTCTTCAATACTATTTTTCACAAATTTAAAAATAAAAATGTTCTGTCAGATTAAAAGAGGCCCCTCAGTATTTTTGTCAATTTTAACACATCATTTATGAAAAATCAAAAAATAGCCATCGTCACGGGTGGCGCATCAGGCATCGGTTTAGCGATAGCGGAATCGTTTACAAAAAACAATATTTACACCATCATTATTGGGCGTGATGAAACGAAATTGGCGAATGCGAAAACCGCTTTGGGCGACTTGTGCGAAACCATTTCTTGCGATTTGAGCGATTTGGATAAAATACCTGAATTGATAGAAAACATCGTGAACAAACACGGAAAAATTAATATTTTGGTCAATAATGCGGGCATAAATCAGAAAAAACCGTTTGAAGAAGTGACCGACGACGAGTTCCAACGCATCATGCAAACCAACGTCAATTCGGTTTTTAGCCTATCGAGAGAGGTGGTGAAAATCATGCTTGCGCAAGGGCATGGGAACATCATCAACATCAGTTCGATGGCAGCGCAATATGGTCTGCCGAAGGTGATTGCCTACTCCGCTTCCAAGGCGGCAATTGAAGGCATGACCAAAGCAATGGCGGTCGAACTCGCACCCAACGGCATCCGAGTAAATGCGATTGCACCCGGTTTTATTGCTACGGAAATGTCGGCAAAGGCTCTGAACAGCGACCCTGAACGGAAACAAAAAGTGATGTCTCGCACGCCCATGGGCTTTTTGGGCGAGACGGCGGATATTGGTGAAGCGGCTTTGTTCCTCGCTACGGAAGCGTCGAAATATATTAATGGGGTTTCGTTGCGGGTGGATGGGGGTAATGCGATTGGGTTTTAATAGGTGAAATATTAGACGCAAACGTGAGGCATGAGACAAGGCGTGCCTTGTCTCTACGTGGGGTTCGTTTTTTTCCTAAAATTACCATCGGATTCTATTTGGAAAACGGTCATCCGTAGAGACAAGGCATGCCTTGTCTCATGTCTCGCCTATCATATATCGCACGTCACACATTTGCATCTAACCGATACCAAACTAATGCGTAAAACCCATTCATATAATTATTCGATACATCAAATCAATGCACGGAAACCTACCTCTTCGTTTTTTCTTAAAAAAATATCCAATTGGGAAAGCAACATCGGCAGTTTTAATTGCGCAGCAATTTCCGCTTTGGAAATTTGTGATTAGTACCCCCTCAGTATTTTAAGCATTTTTAAGTAAAATTGCCTAAAATCGAGGCACAACTTTCCAAAAGTTCAAAACTTTTGAAAAGTTTTACGCCAAAGCGGAAATTGCTGTTAATTGCATAAATAAAAGTATAACTTAATGAAAATCAATGTTTTATGTTTATTTTGGCAGGTAAATTATATTAGTATATTTTGATATTCGGAAGATAAATCAGCCACTACATTGTATCAAAAATCAACTTCACATCTCCCAACAAACCCGACAAAACAGGTTGCCAATTGCTTGCATCAAAAGGGCGATAGCCAATGTCCACGAAATTAATATCATAAAATTTCTTCCAATAAATGCCTTTTTTATCCAAATAGCGAATGCGATTAGCGGATAAATTGATGATGTCTATTTCTAAAATATTGTCTTCTTTTTTCAACACCCCCCCAGTAATGGGCAGTTTGAAGGGCAAACACCACGCTGTACCCAACGAAATGCCGTTGAGTTTTACGGTTGCAAATTCCCGCACATCGCCCAAATCGAGCCACGCTTTTTTCATTTTTAAACTGTCTGAAACATCAAATTTTAAGGTATATCGAGCTGTACCACTGAAATATTGAGTCATGGTATCTTTGCTCAAAATTGTCCATGATTGGAGCGTGTCCGTTTTAAAGTTTGAGGGTAACGCAGGGTCGCCTTTGATGAAATCTACTTGCCACGGCCCCCTCAGTATTTGCGCCATTTTCATCGTTTTTTTAGGCGCAATACTCGATATACTACCTTCTGTTTTTTTATTAAAAATTTCTACAAAAATACTTTCTCCCGATGCCAATTCTAAGGGAATTTCAACCGCATTTTTACCTATTTTTTTAAACGAAATAAAACTTTCTTTTTTTGGAAATAAAGGATTTATAATCTTCACGGATTCGCCCGTTTCTTCTAAGCGAATCGTGCCATTTTGAAATAATTGATTTTGATTAGCGATAAAATAAAGGGTACTATTTTCTGTTTTTTTACGAATAAAAATTAAACCTTTTTCCGTCATGCTTTCATATCTAACTTGTTGATTTTCAAGGATTTGTGTTAGATTATTTGTTGTATTTTTTGTAAATAATTTACGCAAATTATCAAACGCTAATTGCCTTTTTTCTGCATTAAAAAAACCATTTACAGAGTCGGGTAATTTATCCACAAAAACGATATTGATACCTGCTTTTTTGAATTTCGCTAAGGCTTCAAGCGTGGATAAAGGCATGTTATCACACCTCGGAATGACAACCGTTTTGTAGGAAGTACCCCCCTCAGTATTTACAACATTTTTGCCCAAAATTTTACTCGTTTTTGCTCTTACCAATTGTTTATCAGAAATAAAATCAAACGCAAAACCGTGGCTTTGAAGCTCACGAACCGTCTTGCCAAAAGACGTGTTGAAAATGCCGTCTAAAATAATGGTGTGGACATCAAGCCAGTGCATTTTTGCGTTTTTCCCGACTTTTTGCCACGTGTCAAACATCGGAAAATAGAGCAAAATGTCGTTGTCGGATTTGCTGTTTTGCAAGCGTTTTTGGCATTGCTCGATATAGGCATTGAGCTGTGGCAAAGCATTCCAAAAATGACTTTTTTGATTGAAATTTGTGGAAGCATAAAACAACCAACCGGGGAAAGGCGCATCGGGCGGCGAGTAAGGCACACCGTGAAAAAAGATGTGATTGACACCACCAATAAACGACTCATCCACAATCGGTTTCACCTGCGAAAGCGAGACTTTGAAGTGGTTTCCGAGCCAAGTTGCCGTCTCAGAACTCACCAAACGACGACCCGAAACGTTGGCAGCCGACGAAGCCAATTTTAAAACAAGGTCGCCCGGCACGCCAAAACGCTTGATTTCGTAGTCGGGGTCTTGACGATACAACGGAATATTGAACGGTTTTGACCCAAAAAACTCCGTTTCAGGCACATCATTTTCGGCGTATAAATCCAGCACATTGGCGGGCGAACCGTGCGATTCGTTGCGGGTAATTTTCCCTTTTTTGTGTGAAAATTGATTAAAAGTTTTCGTAAAATCAACCAATAAATCGGAAAGGGTTTCGTGATAATCAGACCAAATTCGTTTTTCACGGCTTGTTGTGGCGGTGTCTTTTGCCAAAACGTCGAGGTGTTCGGTCAAATCGTACCCCCTCAGTATTTTGAACTTTTTGA
>JAYTMW010000164.1:0-13478 GCA_043728105.1 Saprospiraceae bacterium
ATATTTTTTTAAATAAAATGAAAATAGTTAAAATCCGAATGGCTCAAATCGAACTATTCGGATTTTTCGTTTCTAAAAGGTTAAAGAAATTGTTAAAAACACATTAAACTTGCGTTAAAATTCGAGGGGTAAAATGACAGAATACAGTATTTTATCAAGCCTAACTCTTTGATTATCAATTATTTAACTTTTTTTAGGTAAAAAGTGTTAAAAAAAGCCTGTGATACTGAGGGGCCTCTTTTGCGTCTATATGTTACAAGGGTTTTTAAAAAGTGTATTTTTGAATCAAATTTAAAAATAAATGCAATCTTTAATTGTAGCGTTTTGGAAAAATTAACTTTATAAAATTATTTAATAAAACTTTAATAAAATCATTAAAACCCTTTTGAAATATGATCAAGAAAATTTTGTTCTCGGCAGCAACTATTCTATTCCTTTCGTTCTCTCTGAATGCGCAAAAAATTGCATTGGTGGACGTTGCACAGGTTCTAAATTCTTTGCCTACTTACAAAACGGCGCAAGAAGACCTTGATAAAGTTGCCTCAAAGTGGCGCAACGATATTGCGCAACAGCAAGACGTTATCAAGGGCATGTACAACAAATTTCAAGCAGAACAAGTGCTTTTGAACAACGACCAACGCAAGCAACGGGAAGATGAAATTTTGAACAAAGAAAAAGAAGTACGTGAAATGCAACGCACGAAGTTTGGCCCAGAAGGCGATTTATTCAAAAAACGTCAAGAGCTTGTAAAACCTTTGCAAGACAAAGTGTATGCAGCGATTGAAAAATTTGCGGCTGAAAAAGGCTACGATTTAATTTTGGATAAGAGTGGTTCGGCGGGTATTATTTTCGCCAACAACACTTATGATAAGACGCAAGCCATTGTGGATATGGTTAAGAAAATGTAATAATGTAGCGGCTGATTTATCTGCCGAACACGTTGATTATCAATGAGTTATATTTGGCGGCGGATGAATCCGCCGCTACAAAATAACAAATTTCAAACATTACGTTTATACCCAATAAAGAGAAATTCGTACAACAAGTTCTTAATTTGATACCTAAATTTTATTTTTTTCAGTACATTTACAAGCATTTTTTGAAAATTCATTATATCACAACAAGTTTTAGACTTTATTAATTAATTAAAATGAGAAAGACAGTTCAGACAATAGTTTTTGCTTTGTTCGCAACCGCAGTAGTAGCTCAGGCTCAACCTGTACAAAAAATCGGTTATTTGAATGCCCAAGCCATCTTAGTAGATATGCCCGAAATGAAAGGTGCAGATTCTCAATTAGAAGCCTTCGCAAAGCAGATGCAAGCCAAGGATTCCATGATGGTCGTCGGATTTCAGACAAAAGTGAAAGTATTTCAAGAAAAAGTTGAAAAAGGCGAAATTGCACCGATTCAACAAGAGCAAGAAAAGAAAAAATTAGAAGGCGAGCAAGCTGAAATTCAAAAGTTCGAGCAAGATATGCAACAACAAATGGGTGCCAAACGCCAAACGTATTACCAACCCATTTTGGACAAGGTAAACAAAGCGATTTCTGAAATTGCAAAAGAAAATGGCTTCACGTATGTGATTGACGCAACAGCGGGTTCGTTGCTTTTTGCTGATGAGAAAAACGATTTGCAAAACTTAGTGCGCAAGAAATTGGGCTTGAAAGACGCTCCTGCCACAGTTGTAGGTAAGCAATAATTCAAGCATATATATAAGGTGTAAGATTTTTTATCTTTACGTCTGTATAGGAAGGTTAGGGAGCTGTGAGGCTTTCTAACCTTTTTTTAAGCTGTCGGCTATCAGCTTTGAGCTATCAGCCGTTTTATAAAATTGACGTGAGCTGAAAGCTGATAGCTGACAACTCAAAGCTAAATAAGCTATATGACAAACCGACATTTCTATCAGCCCATAGGCATTTTTGATTCAGGCATAGGCGGCTTGACCGTAGCCAATGCGATTTTGAAGCACATGCCAAACGAAGAAATTATTTACTTCGGCGACACGGCGCACATGCCTTACGGCGAAAAATCTGCCGATGCCATTCGGTATTATTGCCTTCGGATTGTTAAATTTTTGTTGGAAAAAAACTGTAAAATCATCGTCATTGCTTGCAACTCGGCTGCCTCTGCGGCTTACCGTATTCTTTTGGATTTTTTTGAAAAAGAAGTTTTATTCGTCAATGTCGTTGACCCACTTGTGGAGCGTGTAAATACTGAGCCTGCCTCTCGATTAGGGAGGGGGTATAAAAAAGTGGGCGTTATTGCCACCAAAGCGACCGTAAAAACAGGTGTTTATGAACAAAAATTGAAGGAATTAAACCCCGATTTAGAGGTCGTTTCGTTAGCCACGCCACTTTTAGCACCCATGATTGAAGAAGGCTTTTTTCATGATAAAATCAGTCATTCGGTTATTGAAAATTATTTATCTTATCCTGATTTTGAAGGCATCGAAGCCATGCTCCTCGCTTGCACGCATTACCCACTCATCAAGCCCGATATTGAAGCCTTTTTTGAAAACAAAGTAAAGGTGTTTGATTCGACTGATGTGGTGGCTGAGAATGTGCGTAAACTATTGGAAACCCATCAGTTACTCAATGATAAACGCCGCCACAACCACCGTTTTTTTGTCTCTGATTACACCGAATCCTTTGAACGGACGACTAAAATTTTCTTTCCTGAAGAAATAAAATTGGAGCGTATGGCTATTTGGACAGAGGGGATGTGAACTTGTCAAGTTTCAAACTCTTGCTATTAACCACATCTTTTAAATATTATAGTTCCGTAGGAACGGTTCATATTGTAGCCGTGGATTTCAATCCACGGTAAAATGAACAATAATATTTAATTAAGTTCCGTAGGAACGGCGCATATAAATAGAATTAAATGTGCCGTTCCTACGGAACTCTATAAAAAGAGGTATTATTTCTAACCGTGGATTGAAACCCACGGCTACAATATGAACCGTTCCTACGGAACTATAATGTTTTTAAAAATGTGGTTAATGGACATAGTCTTAAGCTTGGCGCAAGTTATTTTAAGCATAAAAACATCAATTTCCCAAATTTCATTCCCCTAATAAAAATGTCAAATCACGAAGTTTGCTTACTTTTGGGTTTTGGAAATCTAATTCCATTTATTCAGTACAAAAATTCTATTCATTCTGATTATATTATGAAAAAACTATTCTTACTCGACGGTCACGCCTTAGTTTATAGATCGCATTACGCCTTCATGACACGCCCTTTGATGAACTCAAAAGGATGGAATGTCTCCTGTATCAGTGGTTTCACACGGGTACTTTTGGATTTGATGAAAAAAGAAAATCCGACCCATTTAGCCGTGTCATTCGACTTGCCGGGAGGTACTTTTCGAGATGAAATATTTCCGTTGTATAAAGCCAATCGCATGGCGCAACCCGAAGATATTTCCTTCGGTTTGCCGTGGATTATGGATATACTGAGGGGTATGAACATTCCGATTGTCACAAAAGAAGGTTTTGAGGCGGATGATGTGATTGGTACTTTGGCAAAACAGGCCGAAAAAGCGGGCTATCAAGTGTATATGATGACACCCGATAAGGATTACGGGCAACTCGTATCGGAAAATATTTTCATGTATAAGCCCGCCAAAAACGGCAACGATGCTGAGGTGTGGGGCATCAAAGAAGTATGCGAATATTGGGGCATTAAACGGGTTGAGCAACTGATAGATATGTTGGGTATGCAAGGCGATGCCGTGGATAATATTCCAGGCTTGCCAGGCATAGGGCCTAAAACGGCGGCGGCTTTATTGGCTGAGTACGATACGTTGGAAAACGTGATTGCCAACGCTGATAAATTGAAGGGGAAACAAGCCGAAATTGTTAAAAACAATGCACACCAAGGTCTTTTATCCAAAAAATTAGCCACTATTGAACTCAACGTGCCTGTCGAATTTCACGAAGAAGATTATTTGATAACACCTTATAACAAGGAAACATTAAGCGAAATCTTCAAAGAATTAGAATTTAAGTCCATCGCCAAAGAAATTCTCGGAAATACTGAGGGGGCCGCCAACGACAATCAAAATGAAATAATCAAAGCCGCTATTTCTAAAATTGGGCTACAAGGAGATTTGTTCAATACCATCATGGGCGGCGTTTCTGCACCACCGCAAGTTGGTTTGGGCGGGGCGAATGACAGCGGTAGTAGTCATTCGGGTACATCCGAATTTTCGAGAGCCGATAAAAATATTGACAACACACCACACAATTACTTGCTGATTGAAACACCTGAAAAACGAGCTGAACTCATCAAAAAATTAGAGCGTTCTGAGGTTTTTGCTTACGATTCTGAAACGACAAATATTGATGCCAACCAAGCACAATTGGTCGGCATGTCGTTCTCGACGATGGCGCATGAAGGGTACTACGTGCCGTTCCCAAGCGACCAAAAACAAGCGCAACTCATTGTAAATGAATTTAAAACACTTTTTGAAAATCCTAATATAAAGAAAATAGGTCAAAATTTGAAATACGATTTCATTGTTTTGAGATTGTATGATGTGGAGATGCAAGGCGGCGATTTTGACACCATGATAGCGCATTATTTGCTCGAACCTGAGCTTAGGCACAACATGAATTACATGTCGGAAACCTATCTCCAATACGAGCCAATTTCGATTGAAACCTTGATTGGAAAAGGTAAAAATCAACTATCCATGCGGGATATTCGGGTGGATAAAGTGAAAGATTATGCCGCCGAGGATGCTGACGTGACTTTCCAACTTTACGATTTTCTAAAACCGAAGCTAAATACTGAGGGGCCTCTTCTCCACTTATTCAACACCGTGGAAATGCCTTTGGTAAAAGTTTTGACGGATATGGAATTTGAAGGTATTAGAGTAGATGCCGATTTTTTAAATATTTATTCGGTTGAGTTAGAAACAAAAATAAATGCTTTGGAGAAAAAAATCTATGAGCAAGCGGGCTTCCAATTCAACATTGCCTCGCCGAAACAAGTAGGAGAGGTCTTATTTGATAGACTAAAACTATCTTCAAAAGGTAAAAAGACGGGCAAATCGGGTCAATATTCCACGGACGAAGATACGATGTCGGAACTCGCCAAAGAGCATCCGATTGCGCAAACCATTTTAGATTTTAGAGGTTTAGCCAAACTAAAATCAACGTATGTGGATGCTCTCCCACGCATGGAAAACCCACGCACAGGCAGGATTCACTCGTCGTTTAACCAAGCCTTAGCCGCCACGGGTCGTTTGAGTAGCAATAATCCGAATTTGCAAAACATCCCGATTCGGACGGAAGAAGGTCGCCACATCCGCAAGGCATTTATCCCAAGAGACAGCGAACACGTTTTGCTTTCGGCGGATTACAGCCAAATCGAGTTGCGCATCATCGCCGAGATTGCCAACGAGGAAGCGATGCTCGAAGCCTTCCAACAAAAAGTGGATATTCACCTTTCGACGGCGGCAAAAGTCTATGGTGTTTCACTCGAAGAAGTCACTTCTGACCAACGCCGCAACGCCAAAACGGTCAATTTTTCGATTCTTTACGGCGCAGGTTCGGTCAATTTGTCGCAGCAACTCAATATTTCAAGGGCAGAAGCAAAGCAATTGATTGAACAATATTTCGACACTTATAAAGGTCTGAAATTGTGGATGGGGCAAGTCGTCGAAAACGCTCGCAAAGATGGATTCGTCACCACGCTCCTCAATCGCCGCCGAATACTGAGGGATATTGACAGCCGCAACTCGCTCGCCCGTAGCAATTCTGAGCGTGTGGCTATCAATACGCCCATACAAGGCTCTGCCGCTGATATGATTAAAGTAGCCATGATTAATATACATAAAGCCTTGAAAGACAAAGGTTTACGTACGAAAATGATTCTGCAAGTGCATGACGAATTGGTTTTTGATGTTTATAAACCTGAGTTAGAGATTGTAAAACCTATGATTGAAGACTGTATGAAAAATGCTATTCCTAATTTGAAAGTGCCGATTGAAGTGGGTATGGGTGTGGGGAATAATTGGTTGGAAGCGCATTGATTTTTGTAAATAAATCTATAAAACTTAATCATAACCCGCTTTATCTATACCTTTTTATACACTTAAAGCGGATTATAGCATCACTATTCCGCTTTATCTATGTAAAAAAGGATACTTAGAGCGGATTATAGCATCACTATTCCGCTTTATCTATGTAAAAAAGGGTACTTAGAGCGGATTATAGCATCGCTAATCCGCTTTATCTATATAAAAAAGGGTACTTAGAGCGAATTATAGCATCGCTAATCCGCTTTATCTATATAAAAAAGGATACTTAGAGCGGATTATAGCATCACTATTCCGCTTTATCTATGTAAAAAAGGATACTTAGAGCGGATTATAGCATCGCTAATCTGCTTTATCTATATAAAAAAGGATACTTAGAGCGGATTATAGTATCACTAATTCGCTTTATCTTTCTATGTAAACTCAAATAAAGCACTACAAACATGGAATTTCTACCAAAAAAAATAGACGAGTATTGCGAAGCACACACGACACCCGATAGTGAAATCCTCCACGCCCTCGTGCGGGATACGCACCTAAAAACCCTTGCACCACGCATGTTGTCAGGTCATTTGCAAGGGCGTTTTTTGAGTTTGATAAGTAAATTGATGCGTCCGAAAAGGGTTTTAGAAATTGGCACTTTCACGGGCTACTCCGCCTTGTGTTTTACTGAGGGGTTAGCCGATGACGGGATTTTATATGCTTTAGAAGCCAATGATGAATTGGCGTATTTGATTGAAAAATACGTAGAAAAGAGTGGTTTTCAAGGAAAAATTGTCTTAAAAATCGGAAACGCCCTTGAAATCATCCCCACGCTCGACGAAACTTTTGACCTCGTTTTCATAGATGCAGGTAAAAGAGATTACCCCGCTTACTACGATTTGGTGATTGATAAAGTGCGCAGCGGCGGCTTAATCATGGCAGACAATATATTATGGAGTGGTAAAGTGGCAGAAGAAAAAAAAGATTTAGACACCCAAATTTTAGATGGCTTCAATAAAAAAATATTGAATGACCCACGGGTTGAAAACGTGCTTTTGCCCTTGCGTGATGGCATTATGATGGCATATAAAATTTAGTTACGGAAGCGACCCCCTCAGTATTTGACTCCCAAAATTTAATTCAACCTGTTTTAGACTAAGTTTTGTATCTAAAAATAAATTGAGCGACAACTTCCCAAAGGATATTGCCGCTCAATTGTGTTGGTGAAAACACGTTTTATATGCTCACGTTCAACGTGGTTGGATAAAGGGTTATAATTTATTGCTCTTCCATTTCTTCATCACCTAAGAAACCACCGATTGCTTTGATAGCCGCAGCGAGCCTCGGATAGTCAATTGTGTAGTGAATGAATTTCCCCTCACGATGAGTGTGAACGAGACCCGATGCACGCAAAATCTTCAAATGTTGGCTTGTAATAGATTGCTCTAATTTAAGCGTATTGTAAATTTTGTTTACATTGATAGTCTTGTTTTTATCAATGAATTCGAGAATTTTCATCCTCAGGGGGTGTGCCAACGCACGCAGGATGTCGGAAGAAACCTGCAATCTGTCATTACTAATTTGGACTCTTGCTTTTCTCATAGAGCTTGTTTTTGCGGTAGATTGATTAATTAATTTTCATATCGAAAGCAAATATGCAATTTTTAATTATTCTTTCCAAACACTTTTCATCAAAATACCTAAAAAAAGGTATCAACTTTTTTTGTTAATGGGTAGTTAATGGATAGTTAATGCTTTTTAAGATAAAAATGAGCATATAAGAATGTTTAAACATTCTTTTTTTTTAAATTACTTCTATCTCAAAAACGTATGTACTTTAACGATTATTGCTTGATTTTCTCACTTCCGTATTTAAATTCAATCTAATTTTAGAATATTTTGAAGTTTAAATTTTGATTTAAGCGATTTTTGGTAATTTTGTCCCTCAATTGGTTTGGAAGCAAAAAAAAATACATTACTCTCTATAAACTACAATCTTTTTTAAATGAATTTTGATTAAAGTCTATATTGACGAAAAAAATAAAATAAAACCTACTATGTCGTATCAGCAAGATTTCACTTACGTGACAGGCACCGAGCCACATCGCATCAGAACGAAAGAAATTATTCAGAATCATCCTGAGGTAAAAAAATTGATAGGAAAAAATCCTATGACAATGGCTTGGATTGTGGCTTGTGTAGCACTTCAAATTGCTTTAGCTTATTTTTTAAAAGACCAAAGTTGGTGGCTTATTATAGGTGTAGCTTGGTTTGTTGGGGCTTTCCCGACCCACACGCTCTTTGTGTGCATCCACGAGGCTGCTCATAATTTGATTTTCAAAAAGGGCGCATTAAATGTTTATGCGGGCATCATTGCTAATTTGCCGTCATTATTGCCGACGGCTATTTCTTTCAAAAATTATCACATCAAACATCATGCTTTCCAAGGCGTACATGAGTTAGATGCGGACCTGCCCGATGCTTGGGAGGCGAAATTGATTAACAATTATTCGCTTGGTAAGGCTCTTTGGTTGTTATTTTTTCCTGTATTTCAAGCCTTCCGCACGTTACGCTGCATGGAATTGGCCGTATTTGACCGTTGGGTTGTTTTGAACATTGTGTGTCAAGTGACGTTTAATGTGGCACTTGTTTATTTTTGGGGTTGGTCTGCTTTTGCTTATTTGGGCTTGAGTTTTTTCTTCTCAGTAGGCTTGCATCCGTTGGGTGCTCGTTGGATTCAAGAGCATTATTTAGTGCTTGACCCAAATCAAGAAACATACAGTTATTATGGGCCTTTAAATGGTGTGAATATGAACGTGGGTTACCACAACGAACATCACGATATGCCTTCTATTCCTTGGAATAATTTGCCAAAACTAAAGGCATTAGCTCCCGAGTTTTATGACAATTTGTTGCATCATACATCCTATACGAGCTTGTTTTTCCGCTTTTTATTCAGTCAAGAAGTGGGGCTTTATTCTCGAATTGTGAGAAAAGAAAGGGGCAGAGTGACATTAGAGGACAACTCAATTCCCGACGTTCAAATTTTACAATCAACAGCTACAAGCAAAGCATAGAAAAGGTGTAAGTAAAAAAAATCCAAAAGCAATTTTATAACGCTTTTGGATTTTTTTATTTGTGCAAAATTGATACCCCCTCAGTATTTTCGTTTTTTTTAATTTAAAACCCTACATAAAATGTTCACGCC
The DNA here is from genome assembly GCA_043728105.1 of Saprospiraceae bacterium. Lineage (GTDB taxonomy): Bacteria > Bacteroidota > Bacteroidia > Chitinophagales > Saprospiraceae > JAAFJT01. The sequence continues at coordinate 9,239 of JAYTMW010000164.1, forward strand.
TCGTTTTTGCTGCGCAAAAAAAGGTTTTTAAAGAGTTTTTTTGGATTGAAGCTATTTTTGAGATAAAAATTGAAAATTTTTCTCTCAAAAATAGCTTCAATCCGTAGAAATTTCTGTTTTGTACACCTTTTCGCGCAGCAAAAACAGTGAGTAAATATTATGTAGGGTTTCAAATTTTTAATGCGGTAATGAATTGTCAATCAAGGAGTTACAGTTATTTGATATTTTTAATGTAAATAAAAGGAGTCCCAAAAAAAACCTTTTTATCTTAAATCAAACTATTTACCCAGACAAGAATGGCAACGCCTGATCAAGGAAATAAATGGAGTACTGGTGGACTTTTAGTGGCTCTGGGAGTCGTTTTTGGTGACATCGGTACATCTCCACTGTATGTTTTTCAAGCAATTATAGGAGGCGAAAGAGTAGAGAGTGCTCTAATTTTGGGGAGTTTATCTTGTGTTTTTTGGACACTCGTTATTATTACCAGTTTTAAGTATGTCTATCTCGCATTGAAAGCAGATAATAGGGGCGAAGGAGGCATTTTTGCGCTCTACGCACGGGTGAGGCGTTACAAAGCAAGGTGGGCCATTTTCCCTGCGCTCATTGGTTGCGCTACTTTGATGTCGGATGGCTTCATTACGCCCGCTATTTCCATTTCAGCTGCCACGGAAGGCATTCATCGGCTCGCACCTGCGTTTCCAACGTTCTATCTCGTAGTGGGTATTTTGGTTACACTTTTCGTTTCTCAGCAATTTCGAGCTACTACGTTTGGTATCATTTATGGGCCGATTATGTTCGTTTGGTTCACTGTGATTGCTGCGAGTGGTTTGCGTCAAATCATGGAAGACCCCTCAGTATTTAGAGCTATTAATCCCGTTTATGCACTTCAATTTGTGCTGCATTATAAAGGAGGGTTGACAGGTGTTGCAGGCTTTTGGCTTTTGGGTGCGGTGTTTCTTTGCACCACAGGCTGCGAGGCGTTGTATTCAGATATGGGTCGTTGTGGGAAAATTAATATCCGTATTACGTGGGCTTTTGTGTTCCCTTGTTTGATTTTGTGTTACTTTGGTCAAGGTGCATGGCTTTTGCATTTTGAGGGGAAAGTGCTGCCCGCTGAAGTGCAACAAGTAGGGGTGTTTTACTCAATGATACCTGAAAACTGGGTCGTTCCAATGGTTGTTTTAGCTATTTTAGCAACAGTTATCGTCAGTCAAGCATTGATTACGGGTATTTTTACAATGGTAAATGAAGCGATGAAACTCAAATTGTGGTTCAACATGAAGGTCAGTTACCCCACTCAGCTGCGAGGTCAAGTCTATATTCCATTTATCAATTGGTTTCTGTTGTGTGGTTGCATCACGGCAGTTTGGGTGTTTCAGTTATCTAAAAATATGGAAAGTGCTTATGGTTTGGCCATTGTTATTGACATGTTGATGACTTCTTCTTTGTTGCTACATTTCGTACACATGCGCAATCAATCGCTCATACGAGCTATTGTGATTGGCTGTATTTTTGGGTTTGTGGAATTGGCATTTTTCGTGGCTTGCATGGGCAAATTTTCACACGGTGGGTGGTTTAGTATTATGAATGCAGCGTTGATTTTCTTTTGTGTTTTCATCTTTTGGTGCGCCCGCAGAATCAGAGAAAAGCATACAGAATTCGTGCCTTTTGAAAAATATGCGGGCATCATAAAAGACCTTATAAATGATGATACGATACCGAGAGAAGCCACAAATATTGTTTATATGTCTATGTCGCATGATGCCAAAGAGATTGATTCAAACATCATTTATTCTCTTTTTCACAAAAGACCCAAACGAGCAGACATTTATTGGTTTGTGCATGTCGATATTTCGGATAAACCGTATCTAAAAAAATATAAAGTAACACAACTCATTGCGGGCAAAGCCTACTATGTGAAGCTGAAATTTGGCTATAAAATTGACCACCGAGTGAATACCATGTTCAAAGAAATCGTTTTAAAAATGCAAAACGAAGGAGAGGTGGATGAAAAAAGCCATTACCCAAGTCTTAGAAAATATGACATTCCCGCTGACTTTAAGTTTATTCTTTTGAACAGCCGATTGTCGGTTGATGACGAAATTACGCCTTTTGAGCAATTTGTGGTAAGGGCGTATAGAGTGCTTAAAAAAATGAGTTTGCCACCTGCCCAAGATTTTGGTTTAGATATGTCGAATGTGGAAACAGAAACTGTACCCATCCACATCGTAGAAGCAAAAGCTTTTGATTTGAGTAGAGAATTTTAAGTAAAAAAAGAGAATAATTTTTGTAAAATATTGATTATCAATAAATTGTGAAAATTATTCTCTTTTTTTTAAAAAATACTGAGGGGGTCGAAAAATCTAATGAGCCTATTTAATCTCACACATCAAAAGCAGCTTTCCTTCTAAAAAACCTTCTAATTTATCACCCACTACGACGGGCCCCACACCTGCTGGCGTGCCTGTATAAATCAAATCACCTTGCTGCAAAGTGAAATATTGAGAAATAAAAGCGATTAAAGTATCGAAAGAAAAAATCAAATCAGCCGTTGTGCCATTCTGAACGGTCTCCCCATTTTTAATCAAATTAAATCGAATATTATTTTTATCAACATCTTCGAGCGCAACAAAATCTGATAACACAGCGGAGTTGTCAAAACCTTTAGCAAGCTCCCACGGAAGACTTTTTGCCTTCATTTCGTCTTGCACATCACGGGCAGTAAAGTCAATACCAAGTGCAATTTTATCATAATATCTATGCGCAAATTCTTGTTGAATTGCCTTACCATTCTTTGAAATTTTTAAGACAATTTCAAGTTCGTAATGCAAGTTTTTCGTAAAATCTGGATAGTAAAATGGCTTGCCATCTAAGAGCAAAGCGGTGGGTGGTTTCATGAAAACAACGGGCTTTGTTGGCACGGCGTTGTTGAGTTCTTTGGCATGTTCGAGATAATTTCTGCCAATACAAAAAATTTTCATAGAGGATAAATTGTTTAATTGTTGTTGTGACTTGAAAAGTGGTTAAAACTTAAAAAAATACTGAGGGGGTGTTTGTAAAATATTGATAGTCAATGAGTTATAACTTGGCGCAAGTTTAAAACTTGCGCCAAGTTCCCTTCAAAATAATATTATTTCTCTTTTTATAAATCAAATTTTATACCCTGCGCCAGAGGCAAACTTGTTGAATAATTAATCGTATTTGTCTGCCTGCGCATGTAAGCTTTCCACGCATCTGAGCCACTTTCACGACCGCCGCCTGTTTCTTTCTCTCCCCCAAAAGCACCCCCAATCTCTGCACCCGAAGTTCCGATATTGACGTTAGCAATACCACAGTCGCTGCCCGCCGTGCTTAGAAAACGTTCCGCTTCACGCAGACTATCAGTCATAATTGAAGAAGATAGACCTTGAGGCACATCATTTTGTAAAGCAATGGCTTCTTCAAATGTTTTATATTTTATCAAATATAAGATAGGAGCGAAGGTCTCATGTTGAACAACATCCCAATGATTTTCGACCTCAGCGATGCACGGACGCACGTAACAATTTGACTCGTAGCCCGACCCCCTCAGTATTTCGCCTTCCACAACAAATTTTCCACCGTGCTCTTTGACTTGACGAATGGCATCCATGAATTTCTCGACTGCATCGCCATCAATGAGTGGCCCTACGTGATTTGCTGTATCCAAAGGATTTCCAATACTCAATTGACTGTATGCTTTTTTGAAAGCTGTTTTCACGGCTTCATACATACTTTCATGTATTATTATGCGTCGAGTAGTTGTGCAACGTTGACCCGCCGTACCCACTGCTCCGAACACTGCTCCTGGCAACATAGCTAAATTTGCCGAAGGCGAAATGATTATGGCATTGTTGCCACCCAATTCTAAAATAGTGCGACCCAAACGACCCGCTACGGCTTGACCTACGATTTTACCCATCCGAGTTGAGCCTGTTGCAGAGATTAGGGGCATGCGTTTGTCTTGTGTCATGTATTCTCCAACCTTATAATCTCCGTTTATAATATTGCTTATGCCTTCAGGTAAGTCATTGGCTTTCAATACTTTATGTAAAATATTTTGACATGCCACTGCACTCAGAGGAGTCTTTTCGGAAGGTTTCCAAACCGTGACATCACCACAAACCCAAGCCAATGTTGCATTCCAAGCCCAAACAGCAACGGGGAAATTGAAGGCAGAAATAATGCCCACCACACCCAGCGGATGCCATTGCTCATACAT
>JAYTMW010000165.1:0-2986 GCA_043728105.1 Saprospiraceae bacterium
CGACTAACGCCAAATACATTAAAGAAATCATCCCAAAATGATTTTGCTTCCGCATCTTCGCTACTTTCATTTTCCCATTCTTTGGCAAAAGTGATTGCACGGGTTTTTATCTCATTCCAACTTAAAGGCATCTGAATTTATGTATTTTTATATGTTGCAAATATTTTAAAGCGTGAAAATAATATTATGTTTGTTGTTTTATGTCTTTTTTTTAATTTACTTCCTTTCATTTAATTTTAGAACGATAAAAAGTCTCCACCTTTTTACTCAAAATACTGAGGGGCCTCCCAAAACCCCCACGCCAAAAAAAATCCCCCCAAATCCACCAATTGTCCAAACCATTTTTTAATTTTAGCCAACAAAATTAAACATCAAACATGGCAGACAATTTTCAGATAAAAGAGCAACCCATTGAATACGATGTGGTGGTCGTGGGTTCGGGTGCTGGCGGCGGCATGGCGGCTTACACCTTAGCCAATGCAGGGGCAAAAGTATGTCTTTTGGAAGCGGGCGGTTACTACGACCCCAAAGATCCAAAATACATCACGCAACTCAAAAACCCGTGGGAATCTCCTCGCCGTGGCGCAGGCGGCACCCGTCCGTTCGGCGATTTTGATGCCGCTTGGGGTGGTTGGGACATCGAAGGCGAACCCTATTCTGCCAAAGAAGGAACGGAATTTCATTGGTTTCGCTCACGCATGTTGGGTGGTCGCACCAACCATTGGGGGCGCATTTCACTCCGCTTTGGACCCGATGATTTCAAGCGGGGTTCTATCTCTGGCGTGGGTGACGATTGGCCCATCGGCTACGACGATTTGAAGCCTTATTACGATAAAGTGGATAGATTAATCGGCGTTTTTGGCTCAATCGAAAACATGCGCAACGAACCCGACGGCATCTTTTTACCCGCTCCAAAGCCTCGTTTACATGAGTTAATGATAAAAAAAGCGGGTAAAAGTCTTAATATTCCCGTCATTCCGTCTCGTTTATCCATTTTGACGAAGGCTTTGCCTGGCAACGACGACCGTGGGGCGTGTTTCTATTGTCACCAATGCAACCGAGGGTGCATGGTCTATGGCGACTTTTCGGCATCGTCTTGTTTGGTGATTCCAGCCATGAAATCGGGCAATATTTTTCTGTTCAACAATGCGATGGTGCGTGAGGTTTTGACGGATGCTAAAACGGGTTTAGCCACGGGCGTGTCTTACGTGAATACGCAAACGATGGAAGAAATTACGGTGAAGGCAAAAGTGGTGGTTTTGGGTGCGTCGGCGTGTGAATCGTCACGGCTTTTGCTCAATTCAAAATCAGCTCGTTTCGACAATGGTTTGGCGAACACAAGCGGCGTAATTGGTAAATATTTGAACGATTCGACGGGCGCATCTCGTTCAGGTTTTATCCCCGCTTTGATGGATAGAAAAAGGTATAATGAAGACGGCGTGGGCGGTATGCACGTCTATACGCCGTGGTGGTTGGATAGCACAAAACAAGATTTTCCAAGAGGTTATCACATCGAATATGGTGGTGGAATGGGTATGCCAGGCTATGGTTTTGGCTTCGGTTTAGAGAATATCAATGGCAAACATGGGTCGAAAAACCCCGCAGGTGGCTATGGTTCACGTTTAAAAGAAGATGTTCGCCGCTATTATGGTGCGTATGTCGGCTTTGCGGGTAGAGGAGAACCGATACCGTTAGAGAGTAATTATTGCGAAATTGACCCCAATAAAGTGGATAAATATGGTATCCCAACCCTGCGTTTTCATTACAAATGGTCTGATGATGAAGTCAATCAAGCCAAGCACATGCAAGATACGTTTGAGAAAATGATTATCGAAATGGGCGGTGTTCCGTTGGGCAATAAGCCGGGGAAAGAAAAAAATTATGGCTTAGAAGCACCGGGGAAAATCATCCACGAAGTCGGCACGGTGCGCATGGGCAAAGATGCTAAAAAATCTGCCCTCAACGAATGGCAACAAGCCCACGATGTCAAAAATCTATTCGTCGTGGACGCTGCCCCTTTCGTTTCGCAAGGCGACAAAAATGTGACTTGGACGATTTTAGCATCCTCGATGCGCACCTCTGAATACATTATTGAACAAAGAAAAGCGGGTAAATTGTAGGATGTACGATGTTTGATGTACGAAGTACGAAAGGGGATACCCCCTCAGTATTTTTGAGTAAAATGAAGAAAATTTTAATTTGAAAAATATTTCACACAGAGTTAGGAGAGAGAACAGAGTTAGATATTTCTTTGTTGAAAAAATAAAAAAATCTAACTCTGTTTTCTCTCCTAACTCTGTGTGAAACAAAAAAAATAAAAGACATGAAACGCAGAGATGCCATTAGAAATATAGCCTTATCGGGTTTTGGTTTGGGCGTTGTTGAAAAAGCAAAAGCAACGGAGCTACCCCCTCAGTATTTTGAGGAAAATCCAGACCCGAAAGTGCCAAACGGGCGCACCAAAGAAGAAGCCATTCGAGATGAACGGCTCAAAAAAGAGGTGTTTTTCACGCCCCACGAGTTGAAAACGGTCACCATTTTGAGCGACATTATTTTGCCTGCGGATGGCGTATCGGGCAGTGCATCGCAAGTAGGTGTACCCGCTTTTATCGAATTTATGATGAAAGACAAACCCGAAAATCAAACGCCCATGCGAGGCGGCTTGATGTGGTTGGACAATCAATCTCGGAAGCGTTTTGAGAAGAAATTTCTCTTTTGCACAAAGGGGCAACAAATCGAAATCATAGACGATATTGCGTATCCCGAAAAGGCTAAAACGGAACACAAACAAGGCGTGGCGTTCTTCAATTTGATGCGCAATCTCGTGGTTACGGGTTTTTATACCACCGAAGTTGGGTTTAAAGATTTAGGTTATGTGGGCAACCGCCCGAACAATTGGGATGGCGTGCCAGCGGATGTTTTGACGCAATATGGATTGACGGGGGAAGAGTAGAGGTAAATGGTTGTTTGTCTTAATCGTTATTGT
>JAYTMW010000166.1:0-6634 GCA_043728105.1 Saprospiraceae bacterium
TAGTAAAACGCCAATAAATAGAAACCATCGGGGATTTTTGAGACATCCCATTCTAAGTGATTCATGGTTTGGTTAATCGTGAAAGTCTCTTGTTCAACGGCACGACCTAATAAATCATGCAAAGTTAAAATTGCAGTACCCCCCTCAGTATTTTGGGCATTTTGGGCTTCAATATTGGCTTCAAAATCAATTGTCATAACATCCGAAACAGGGTTCGGCGAAATGACCAAAGGGGCAACTTTTTTATTTATGCCACTGTCCGTGGGTTTTTCACGTGCTGCAATGCTATCGAGCGTCACCACTTTTAGTTGATAACAATCGGGGCTATTTTCGCCTTGTCGAGCAATAACACGGATGTAATAATTGGTTATAGGAGCATTTTTGATGATGATATTTTCATCTTGCAAATTCGCTTTTGTGGAATAATGGATGAGTTGTTTGAACCTATCATAGACGTATAAATCGTAGTCGGCAGAAAGATTTTTCAGACTAAATTCAAGATTTCGTCCCCCCTTGAAGGCAGGCTCAGTATTGGCGACTTGAAAAAAGTCAATATCGGTTTTTGAAGACAAAATACCCATAATTGTTCTATTCGTAGAAATGGGTTTTGCGCTTAAAAAAGTATTGTTTGGCTCAAAAATATCTTTACAAATAGTCAAATCTTGCAGGGTTATAAATGTTTGTATTTTACTTGCAATTATTTGGCTATCAATACAATACGTATTTATTTTGAATTCATAAATTGTATCTGATTGAAGATTTGATAAAGTAATAACTTGTTTTTTAGCCACATCCAAAGTCAACCAATTACCTACATTTTGCTTACGATATTCTATGATAAAACGATTGGTCGTATCGCCCATCCAACTGATTGAAGCGGCTTTTGATGTGATGTTTTTAACTGAAATATTTGTTGCTGCAATGCAAGGATTGACAGGTATCAAACCATCCGATAGCAACAGCGAAGCCCGCAAACCACCCTTTGAAAAGAGTGATTCAATGCGTGTTTTTTGTCCCTGAGAAAACATATTCATACACGCATCGTCGGTGTAATCCATGTAATTCATAAACATATCGCCGTTGGTTGTGTTGCCGCAAGAAAGGTGTGGCAAAGTTGGACACGTATAGTTAGGACCGAACTGCGTGGGCGTGTCACTCACCCGGTCGTCGCCGCAATCAGCATCCGCCCAAAGGTGTAAAAGATTGAGCCAATGACCCACTTCATGCGTGGTCGTTCTGCCCAAATCGAAAGGCGAAATGACGGTTCCAGTAGTGCCAAAATAGCGAGGGTCAATGACCACGCCGTCAAAAATCGGGGTAGTTGCGCCGGGCATGGTTGAGTAACCCAACACGCCATTTCCGATGGTGCAGACCCAAATATTGAGGTATTTCGACGTATTCCAAGCCTCAACACCGCCTTTTAACGGCATTTTTACATCATCGTCTTTGCCCCACGGGGTTGTGCGATTGCTCGGATAACGCATGATGCCATTGGTTGCGTTGCCTTTTTCATCTCGTTTTGCCAACTGAAATTCGATGCCACAATCGGCCGCAAAAGGCTTAAATACTGAGGGGGTCTTCAAGCGATCGGGATTCAGTCGGCGATAATCTTTGTTCAAAACGGCGAGTTGTGAAAGCACTTGCGCTTCGGTAATATTTTCTTCGGGATTTGATGTTCGATAAACGATGTGAATGACTACGGGTATGGTAATGATGCCACGAGTTTGAAGATGTGGGCGGCTATTGTATAATTCGGTGTGACGCTCGACATTTTTTATGTCTTCAATGAGGGTCGGATTTTCTTTTATGCGATTTTGTAAATATTCATGGGTGTAACAACTCCTTTGCTGTGTTTGAGCAAAAGTTTTAGTTGAAAAAAGGGGGAAAAGGATAAGCAAAAAGGAGAAAAAAGCGGGTTTCATTTGTGTAAATTAAAATTTATAATATTCATATTTATTTTAATAGCAATGTTTGAGCCAAACATGTTTTTTGACCTTTTTTTTGAATATTATTTGTTGTTTTTTTTTAATAAGATACCTTTTCTTATCAAAACAGCGTTATACCTTCGGTGATTTTTTTTATTATAATTGAAAAAGAAATTTTTAGTTTCCGTGAAACTTTCGTTTGTTTACACGTCCAAATATTAGGACTCTGTTTTTTTTACTAAAACATTGATTATCAATTATTTACAACGTATTTTTTTTATAATTCCTTTTTATTTTTATCTAACTATTACACCTTAAAGTTTATTTTTATTCAATGAGAATGAAACACACATCCATCAAATCCACCCTTATTGCGGGGGCAATATTGTGGTCTTTGGCAGCTTGCCAAAATGAAACGCCGAAAGAAAAAACAGTGGAGGCACCTCCGCCAAAACCATTGAAATTACCCGCAGAAAAGACGGATAGCAACAGCAAAGTCATTTATTTGACTTTCGATGATGGGCCACTCCCTGGCAGCGAGGCGATTCAACGGTTGACCACCGAAAAACAGTTTAAAGCGAGCGTTTTTATCGTTGGTAAACATGCGCATAACAACCGCAATAGCCCTCGAATCATCGCCGATTTTAAGAAAAACCCTTTCGTGGATGTGTGCAATCACTCATATACACATGCGAATAACGAATACGATAAATTTTATAGAAAACCTGATTCGGCGGCGGCAGACATCATAAAATGCCAAAAAGAGGTGGGTTTTGATTTTAAAATTGTGCGTTTGCCAGGTCGTCAATTGTGGATGTTGCCAGAGCGTGATTTGAATATGAAAGTATCTTCGGCAGCTCCAACAGCGACCATTTTGAAAAAAGACAGCTTCAAAATCATGGGTTGGGATTTGGAATGGATCAACAAAAACAATGCGCCAAAGGAAAGCGTGGAAGATATGGTTGCCAAAGTGGAAAAAATGTTCAAAGATGATATGACTTTCACCCGCAATCATTTGGTTATCCTCTCGCACGATGTCATGTTTTCAAAACCTGACGGCGAGGCTGCGCTTGTGAAATTCGTGGATATTTTGAAAGCAAAAGGCTACATTTTGGAGAATATTAGACATTATCCCGATAAAGATATTTTGTAGAAAAAAAATAAGATAAAGTGTTGATAATCAATGTTTTATGAAAATAGAAAAGCCGTAATACCCCTCAGTATTACGGCTTTTTTTTGCTTCAAAATGGATGTAACGGCGGTTTCAACCGCCGATTTTTAAGTTATAATTGGCGGTTGAAACTGTCGCTACGTTATGGATTCTTAGCTTTCCAAACTGCCGTTTTTATAAATTCTTTAAACGCTTCGATGCCCAATGAGCCTTGTTTGCGAGCCACTTCATCGCCATTGGCATTATAAACCAACATAGTCGGGTAGGCATCCACGGCGTATTCCAATTTTCTATCGGGTCCTTTGCCTTTTTCGGCATTGACTCTGATGCTGATGCAATTGTCGTTCAAGTAATTTGCCACATCTTCATCTCTGAAAACGGATTCTTCCATCACACGGCAAGGCGCACACCAAGTGGTATAAAAATCAATAAAAACCGCTTTATTCGTTTTTTTCGCTTTGGCTAAGGCGGCATCTATGTCATCAGTGTTCGTAAATTTAACCAACATTGTGCCACTTGAAGGTGCTTCTGTCACCGTTTCTTCCGTTGTGGTTGTGGGTTTTGTGGGTGTTTTCTGGGTGCTTTCGCAGGTGGCAGCCATTAATAAAATGGGTAAAAGGAGTAACCAAAGCGTACTTTTTTTCATTGAATTTTTTATTAAAATTAAAAAATAATTATTTAAAAACGGATGACATTCAAATTTGATAAAAATACTGAGGGGGTACAAATATTCATCATTTATCGTTCATCATTCATTATTTTCTATCCCTTCTTTCTCTCAAATAAACATACCGTAAAAATACACTCCAAGCGGCAACGGCACTTATAACGAAGCCTACTTTTCCATCTAAAAAGCCTTTTTTTAAGACGAAATGCTTGAAAAAACGAAAAAAGGGCTTAAGAAAAAGATGAAAGTACGTAATCCGACCTGTTTTTGCATCATGGTCTTCGGCTGACCAACGGGCATATCGCTCTTGTTTTGCCACGAAATGCTGTATGTCCTTAAACGTGTAGTGTTGAAATTTATTTTTAATATGACCCACATTCAAACCTTCCTTATTAATCTCCTCATGCACCCGATTGTCATTGTAACGGCACTTATCTCGTTGAATCAGTCGAATGGTTTTATCATTTTGCCAACCCGAATATCGTACTTGTTTTCCCATAAAAAAATGTGTAAAACCCATCCAATAACAATCGAAAACGCTATTTTGCGCTGTGAAGTACCCCCTTTCCGAAGGAATCGGGATTTCGTCCCTCAACAGTATTTCAGTGATTTCAAGCCGCATTTCAGACGTTGTGCGTTCATCCGCATCCATGAGTAATACCCACGGATGTTTGGCTTTTGGGATGGCCCAATTTTTTTGGTCGGCAGGGCCTTCATATTTTCTTTGAAAAAAACGAATGGTAGGATAAGATTTTATAATGTCGGTCGTTTCATCGGTGCTAAAAGAATCCACTACCACAATGTCATCAGCCCACTCAAAGACCGTATCAATAGCCGCTTTGATGTTGTGTGCTTCGTTGAAAGTGGTAAAAATGACGGATATGTTTGCTTTTGGATTCAAATTTTTATTTTGGACAAAGGTAAAATAATTAGAAATTTAAAAGCGTTACCCCCTCAGTATTTGAGGCATAATTTACTTAAAATGGATAAAAAAATAAAAAAAGCCTTGTTGTTTAATGCCGTGATGCTCATATCGGTATGGATAGTTAGACATTTTGATAGCTTTAAAAGCGGGCCTTGTACGCCTAATTTAGATTTGCTTTTGCCACTTTTATTTTTTGGCGTGAGTCTAATTTTAACTATAAGAGCATTCGTTTTAGTAACACTCGATATGAGAAGTATCTATTCATTCTTAATTTATTTAGGTGGCTTTTTTATTTTAATACTGCCCTTAATTTTTCCACTATAAACTTTCATTTTCCTATGCTAAAATCATGGTATTTCGCTTTTCTCTGTTTCACATTCCTCAGTTGCTTTGGGCAGAACCCCCTCAGTATTAAGACCGCTAACGACGTTGTGCCACCCTTCAACGGCAATTTTCGATATGGCTCAAACATGGGTTATTATGCGCCGCACACGGACGAGCATTTGGCGGATATAGCGGCAAAAGTGGGTATCAATTCTCTGCGCCCTGGCTTCTTTGAAAACTTTGCCGAGTTTTGGGGCTACGACATCAGAGACAAGGCTTTTCAACATTATATTGATTTGGGCATGGACGAAAACGTTTGTTTTTTGGGCTACCCATCCGATGCGCATCGAGATAAAACCGTGTATTGTGGCAAAGATACATCGGCTCTTTTTGCCAATATGTATGAACCTATTTGGGACAAAGGCGAAAATGGCACACCCGTAAATGAAAAGAATTATTACGCCCTTTTTGTCTATAAAACCGTGAAACGCTATGGGAAAGGGGTAAAATATTGGGAAATTTGGAACGAACCCGATTATGCCACCACCTTCAAAACCGAAATGGCACCGGGCTTACCAGGGGCATGGTGGAATGCCAATCCAGACCCGTGCGAATATACCTTACATGCGCCCGTGCAGCATTACATACGCCTGTTACGCATCAGCTACGAGGTCATCAAATCGCTTGAACCCACTGATTATGTCTGCGTGGGTGGCATCGGATTTCCGAGTTTTTTGGACATTCTTTTGCGCCAAACCGATAACCCAAACGGTGGGGGAGTGACCCCTCAGTATCCGTTGAAAGGTGGGGCATATTTTGATGTTTTGAGCTATCATGCCTATCCACACATTGACGGTTCGGTGCGTGAATGGAGCAATAAACTCAATGGTTTCGCCTATTTCAGACATTCTGACAAAGCGGTTGAAGGGGTGTATAAACGCAAAACGGCGCATGAAGTGGTCTTGAAAAAATATGGATACGATGGTCAAAAAATGCCAACTAAACATTTTATTATCACCGAATGTAATATCCCTGCAAAAGCGGTTGGCGAATTTATGGGTAGCTACGAAGCTCAACGTAATTTTATTGTTAAAGCCGCAATTAAGGCTCAAATTAATGGTTTACATCAATTTCACGTCTATTCGTTGGGTGAGTTGACTTATGAAAAAGACCTCCGCAATGAGTTTGATTTAATGGGTTTGTATAAAAAATTGGAAGGTGAAAAGGATTTTGCTTCACCTGTCACGCCTTCTGGAACGGCCTATCACACGGCTTCAAAAATCCTCTACGGCTATCGCTACGATGCCGCCGAGACTGCAAAACTGCAAATGCCAAACACCGTGGATGGTGCAGCCTTCAAGCATCCTAAAACGGGTGAGGTGCGCTACTGTCTTTGGGCAAAAACAAGCACCGATCAATCGGAAAAAGCGGAGGCGGTTTTTAATTTTCCGATACCCCTCAGCCTGCCTGCCGACAAGGCAGGTATTTCTAAGATTAAGAAGATGGATTGGGATTTTGCGGCAACCAATAAGGAATTGGTGATTGCGGGTAAGGGTATTCGGTTGAGTGGTACGCCTGTTTTTTTTAGGGTGAAATGAAAAAAGTAAAGCACTTTGATAAGG
>JAYTMW010000167.1:0-12781 GCA_043728105.1 Saprospiraceae bacterium
ATGCGCCGTGCCTACGGCACTCAATTAACTTTTTCACATGTTTTTTCGGCGGATTGAAATCCGCCGCTACAATATGACCCGTGCCTACGGCACTTTATAGGTTTAACCGCACAGGTCGGATTTATCCGCCGAATGTATTGATTATCAATGCTTTACGTGACATTCGGCGGTTAAAACCGCCCCTACGCCATGTTTCAAAACGCTCGTTAATCCCAAAGCGGAAATTGCTGCTTAATTTTTAATTTTTAATTCCCCTTAAACCTTATCTTTGTTCAAAATAAAAGAAAATTGCTAAGAGGAACAGTCATAAAATCAACGGGAAGTTGGTACAGCGTAAGAATAGATGATACATTAGCGGTGCTTCAATGTCGCATTATCGGTAAGTTTAGGTTGAATAATCAGAACTTGACCAACCCTGTTGCGGTGGGTGATAAGGTAGAAATTGCGTTGGAAGGAGCGGAAAATGGCATGATAAAAAAGATATTGCCACGGGCAAATTACGTCGCTCGACAATCACCTCACAAGCGGCACGATATTCATTTGATGGCTGCTAATATTGACCAGGCTCTTTTGTTCATCACCATCGTTGAACCTTCGCTCAAAGTGGGTTTTATTGACCGCTTTTTGTTGACCACCGAGCCACAAGACATTCATACCGTTTTGGTTTTTAATAAATGCGACCTATATGACGAAGAGGCTATGGATACTTTTCAGTTGATGAAAAATATTTATGAAGCCATTGGCTATACCGTTCTTTTGGTATCGGCGACGGCAGGAACAGGTTTGGACGAACTTGTGGCAGTTCTGAAAGATAAAACAACTATGGTTAGTGGTCAATCGGGCGTAGGCAAATCAACAACGGTGAACGCTATTCAAGCGCAGTTGAATTTACGGATTGGTGAAATTTCGGATTACTCGGGCAAAGGGCAACACACAACCACCTTCGCCGAAATGTTCCCCTTGGATTTTGGGGGTTATTTGATTGACACGCCGGGCATCAAAACGTTGGCTTTCAACAATTTAGAGCCGATGGATGTGACGCATAATTTTCGAGAGTTTTTTGAGTATAGTGTCAAATGTAAATATGGTGGTTCTTGCACGCACCGCAATGAGCCGCATTGTGCCGTAAAAGATGCCATCGCAGAAGGTTTAATTAGTGAATTGCGCTACGGCAATTATCTTCAAATTATGGAAGAGGTTGAAGACTTAAATTATTGGGAAAGGCATCGTGAAATGTAAATCAGACAGGTTCTAAGTCGTTGATTATCAATACTTTATACTTATTTTTTTCAAAATAGAAAAAATACTGAGGGGGTCGCTTATCTCGTAAGCACCCCCTCAGTATTTTTTGTTTTAAAATGATATTTTATTGCTCATTGGCAGGGGCAACCGAATTAACAAGCGACTGAATATCATTCGTTAATAACTCAAGTTGTTGGGCCATAGCATTAAACTCCCTCACTTTATCGCCCGCCTTTTGGTAATGATTGTTATCAACATTCGTTTGAGTGGTATTCACTTTTTGCTCCAACTGGGCTTTGCGTTGTTCCAATTGCGCAATTTGACGTTGCAAATTGCCGTCGTTTGAGTCAGCCGCATGAGATTTTAATTTACCTAAAACATCCTGCATTTTACCCAAAGCAGTATCATATTTACCTGCATCAAATTTATCTTTTTCAGAACGAACCAAGCCTCTTACCTCCGTAAAAACAGCTCCAACGCCTTTGAATATGCGCTTGGATTGATTTTTTTCATCAGGATTACCAAAAAAATAGTTGTAACAAACGATACAAACTACGGCTAACAGACCTAATTTTAACAGACTTCTTATCATGATATTTAATTGATATTTGATATTGGATAAATGATAATGAAAGAATGTTGGCTGATACGAATTTGGTCATTCTTTCAACAAATATGCACCTTTTTTACAATTTTATACTTAAAAACGAGTAAATAACAACAAGGTGTAAATGGATTTTTTTTTAACACATAAGCACATAGGAAACATAGTATTATATATAAACCCTTTATAATCAACACTTTATGTAACTCTATGCGTCTATGAGCCTCGTATGTGTTAAAAAAAATAACCTATTTATTGTTTACCCGTTACTTAATTTTCAACTGTTTGCTCTCCCGCATACACACCTGATTTGAGCTTGTGCGCTACTTCACCAAAAGCATGTAACGTCAAATCAATATCTTCTTGGGTGTGCACCGCCGTTGGAATCAAACGCAGCAACATCATGCCACGAGGAATGACTGGATAAACAACAATTGAGCAAAAAATATGATAATTTTCTCTCAAATCAGACACCAATTGCAAGGCTTCTTCCACTTCTCCACGCATGAAAACAGGCGTAACGCAGGTGGATGTATTGCCCAAATTGAAGCCCATTGCCTTCAAACCATCTTGCAAAAGAGTGACATTTTTCCACAGTTTTTGACGCAATTCGGGATGATTTCTCAACAATTCTAAGCGTTTTAAAGCACCAATAACCAGAGGCATGGGCAAAGATTTGGCAAAAATTTGAGACCGTAAATTGTATTTTAAAAATGTAATTATGTCTTTATCGCCCGCCACAAATGCTCCGATGCTTGCCATAGATTTTGCAAAAGTGCTGAAATAAAGGTCAATGTGATTTTGCACGCCTTGCTCTTCGCCCGCCCCTGCGCCAGTTGCGCCGAGTGTGCCAAAACCATGTGCATCATCCACTAAAAGGCGGAAATCATACTTCTTTTTTAAGGCAACACACTCTCTTAAAATGCCCTGTTCACCACGCATTCCGAACACCCCCTCAGTAATAACGAGGATTCCGCCGCCTGATTTTTCGGCTGCCCGATCCGCTTTAAGTAATTGATTTTCAAGGCTTTGTGCATCGTTGTGTTCAAAAGCAAAACGCTCGCCTAAGTGCATTCTGATGCCGTCCATGATGCAAGCATGACAATCTTTATCATACACAACCACGTCTCGACGATCAAGCAAAGCGTCAACTATGGAGAGGATACCTTGATAGCCATAATTGAGCAAATACGATGATTCTTTGTTGACGAAAGTAGCCAATTCTGCCTCCAGTTGGTTGTGAAAATTGGTTTCGCCCGACATCATACGTGCGCCCATTGGGTATGCCAAACCCCATTCAGCTGCCGAATCGGCATCCGCTTTTCTCACTTCGGGATGATTTGCTAAACCGAGGTAATTATTCAAACTCCAAACAATTTTTTCTTTGCCTTGAAACTTCATGCGATTGCCCAACTCTCCCTCCAATTTGGGGAACATAAAATAGCCTTCTGCCATTTCTGCATATTTGCCCAATGGGCCGGGTGTTGCCAATCTTTTTTCAAATAAATCCATTCTCTTTAAAGTTGTTTTTTTTTGTAATATCACGTTACTATATTGACTCAAATACTGAGGGGTGTCACTTTGCGCTTGCAAAATGGCTTTTTCAATTTTATCTTCATCGGTTTCGTCGGTCAAAAACCCTTTCTCACGCATCCAATCATCGTTGTAAATTTTGCCCATGTAGCGACTCCCATGATCGTGACACAAAACAACAACAATATCGTTTTCTTTTAAATTTTCCTCTAACTGTAAAACCCCCTGAACGGCCGCACCTGACGAATGCCCCAACCAAAGTCCTTCTTCCCGAACCATACGCCGTGCCATCAAAGCAGCATCTTTATCGGTTACTTTTTCAAATTTATCAACAACTGAAAAATCCATATTTCGAGGAATAAACTCTCGCCCTACGCCTTCCATCGAATATTCATATATTTCTTTTTCGTCAAAAATTTCTGTTTCGTGATATTTTTTCAAAATAGAACCATAAGCATCTATGCCCCAAATTTGAATATTGGGATTTTTTTCTTTCAAAAAACGAGCTGTTCCACAAAGGCTGCCACCTGTGCCAGCGGGTGCTATGAAATGCGTGATGCGCCCTTCGGTTTGCGCCCAAATTTCGGGCCCCGTGGTTTCATAATGTGTTTGTGGATTGTCAGGGTTGTCGTATTGATTGACCCAAAAAGAGTTTGGAATTTCCTTACTCAACCTTTCAGCCACGGCGTAGTATGAACGAGAATCTTCGGGTTTTACCTTGGCAGGGCAGACAATAACCTCGGCACCCCAAGCCCGCAACATCTGAATTTTTTCTTTTGATTGCTTATCACTGACTGTGCAAACACAACGATAACCTTTGACAGCGGCAGCCATTGCCAGCCCGATGCCTGTGTTACCTGACGTACACTCAATGATGGTTCCGCCCGCTTTTAATACACCTCGTTTTTCCGCAGATTCTACGATGCGTAAGGCAATTCGGTCTTTAATGCTCAACCCTGGATTGTAGGTTTCAACTTTTGCTAAAACCAAAGCCTTTACCCTCGATGTGACTCGATTGAGGCGTATTAGTGGTGTTTGACCAATAGATTCAAGGACATTTTGGATAAAATTCACGTTTCCCGATGATTAGTTTTAATGAAGTCCTCTGTTCAAGTTTGTTTGATAATCAGTTGACAAGATAGAAAAGAAGTTTTAAATATAGCTTTTCCTTAATAATTTATTTTTCAAAACTATACATTCTCTAAACGTTATTAATTGTTTACACTTGATGAAAATAAGATAAAAACCTAACCTAAGGAATGAAACAGAAATAAACTCTTCCATTTATAAGATTCTTTTCACGACTAAAGAATTCTATTTTTAATGCAATATAGCCCGATATTACTTGAAAAATATATGGGCTTACTCAAAAAAATAATTCTCTCACGCCTCTGGCTTGATGAAGCTGCAAGCATCACTAAATCGAGGACTTTATTTCTGTTTCATTCCTAATTATTTGATATTCAATTTTTTATAAATTTTTTATAAACGCATTTGTAAAAAAAAGTAGATTAGAAATCAGAAAACCAACCCCTCAGTATTTTTATCATTTTGGGCAAAATTTTTATATTTATTAAAACGTTTCATGCCAAAAAATAGTTTAGAAGTGGATAAATTTTACGTAAACGTGTGCCAAATGCTTAAAAAAATGGACAAAGCTACTTAAAAAAAATTTTATATATAAAACAGACAAGTAAAGCCTTTATTTGGTGTGACTTTTGATTAAAATAAATAATACGAAAAAATAATTTTCTTTTTTATCCATAGTTTAGAGGTACTTTGATGTTAAAATAAAATGTCTTTTAGCGGATGTAGTTCCCATTTGATGTATTTACTCACTGTTTTAGCTTCGCTAAAATGCGGACTAAGGAAAGGATTAAATGGGTTGAACTAATTTTTTCAAATAGAAATTTTGTAAAAATTTCTATTTGAAAAAATTAGTTCAACCCGAAAAGAGGACTTGCAAGCACACCTTTTGTGCGCAGCACAAAACAGTGAGTAAATACATCAAATGGGAACTACACTCCTTTTAGGAATGAAACAGAAATAACTGCCTTTCTGAAATTATAAACAAAACCAATGTTTCGATTACTCATTATATTCACTTTTATCCTTTTTTCTGTCTTTTCAAAAGCCCAAACTGCCGCTGCCCTCGAAGAGCAAGCCCGCCGCACGAGCGACAGCCGAGAGCGCATGGCTTTGTATTATAAATCGGCGGAAAAATATTTGGGCGCAAACCCGCAAAGGGCTTCTCAAATTGCTCATCAAGCCTATTCCATTGCTCTGGATCTGAACGACCATAACATGGCTACTCGTGCCGCTTTTTTGAATGCGGAAGGGTTTTCCCGTCAAAATAAGTGGGCGGAAGCTAAATTTCGTTACAACCGAAGCAAAGAAAGTGCAGAAAATAGTAAAGAAACGGATTGGCAAATTCGTAGCCTTACGAAAATGTCGGATATGGCAAAGCGGGAAGGTAACACGGGTGAGGCAGAGCTTTTTTCACATCAAGCAAAGGAATTGAAAGGCGGTGGTAGTGCCACAAGCACTAATTCTCGCTCAAATACTGAGGGGGCCGTGGTTGCTACAAGTGGGCGTTCTGCCATGATGCCTTCGCCTTCTTCCAATCGTCCAACGCCGAGTAATCAGATTGAAATGAACGGTATGCGGGAGCACTTTAAGCGTCAAACGGATCAATTGGACAGAGATCGCCAACGACTTGTGAGTGAAATTGGCATGTTACGCAAGGAAAAAGAATCGCTCAACAAAGGCATGACGCAACTGCGTGATAAGGAAAAAGATCTTACTGAACAGACTGTGCAAGCCAAGCAAACCATAGCCGACCAAACGGAACAATTGGCAGTCGTTGAAGGTCAAAAACAACAATTGAATAAAACGGCTACTAAGAAACAACGCCTTTTGGAAGCCCTTCGTAATGAAAAATTATTAGACTCTATCGCATACGCTCAAGACCGTCAAGAGCAAGAGTTACAGATACAAAAAGGACGTAATTTTCGTAATATTTTGATTTCAATTGTCGGTTTTGCTTTCGCTTTGGCGGGTTTTGTTTTTTATCGTTTCAAAGAAAATCAGAAGCAAAAACGGGTTTTGGAAGGCAAAAACAAGCTAATTGAAGAAGAAAGACACCGTAGCGACGAACTTTTATTGAATATTTTACCTGCGCCCATTGCCCAAGAATTGAAGCTGAATGGTAAAGCTAAAGCCCAGCGTTATGAGCGGGCTTCGGTGCTTTTTACCGACTTTGTGGACTTCACGAGCGTCTCAGAAAAACTCACGCCTGAGCAATTGGTGTATGAATTAGACACTTATTTCAAGGCGTTCGACTTCATCATTTCGCAATATAAATTGGAGAAAATCAAGACCATCGGCGACGCTTACATGTGCGCTTCGGGCTTGAGCGATCGCATCTCCACGCCCATCGCCATCGTAAGAGCGGCCTTAGAAATTCAACAGTTTTTGAATGAAATGAAGGTTGAAAAAATGCGCAACGGCGAACCCTATTTTGAGGCAAGAGTCGGCATCAGCTCTGGCCCCGTGGTGGCGGGCGTTGTGGGTGTCAACAAATTTGCTTACGATATTTGGGGCGATACGGTGAACATTGCGGCCCGTGTGCAGGAGGCTTGCGAACCAGGACGCATCAATATTTCTGCCGAGACGCATCGAGAAATTCAATACAGTTTCCGTTGCATTTATCGGGGTAGAATTGCCGCTAAAAATAAGGGGAATATTGATATGTATTACGTGGAAGGTGTCAATGGATAGTTCGCAATTATCGCCATTAAAAATTTTCAAAAATTAGATATTATGGAGTGGCTTGTCTCACCTGCCTTCGTCCTTAAATGAGGGCTTGCATTCATTATGCTCCCCATCTGAAGATGGAGGCAAATGAGACAAGTTGCCTCGACAATTCGCTTCAAATTCATAGAAATATCTCAAAATATGGAGTAAAGCGACATCCCGAACCCTTTCGGGACTGAGGGGGTGCTTGTTTATTTCCAATATCATGTGCTTATGATGCTTTACGTTACGCAATCAATTTGGCGGGCGTTAAACTTTTAAAGGTGTTGGAGCGTTTTAATATTTTATTTTGAAATTAAGCTATTTTACTATATTTACGGCTCAGAAAAAAAGAATAATGCGAAATCGTTGAGAATAATTTTATACGATTAGACGTTGATATTTCTCAAGATTAGACTATTATTTATTTCTCTTTTTTTGGGAAAAAATTAGCAAACGCATGGTTTTTTTACACAATTTAACATCACATAAGTTATAGTTTAGTTAAAGTCATAATTGGCACTATATTTCATAGAACTATTTTGGCGTTTGGCAGATTTTTAGGACTACAATTACGCAACTTCTTCGCAAGAGAGGTATCTTTGAAAAACATTTATTATTATGTACAAAATTTGGAGGAATATGAAAATCAGAAATGTGATTTTGATGACAGTCGTAGCAAGCGTTGCTTTAATGGCTGCATTTTGCCCTAAACCAACAACTGCCGACAAAGAGGCGGTTTTGTTGAAAAACATTGTGGATTTAATGTCGCAAATGCACTATGCGCCACAACAGTTTAATGACGATTTATCTAAGAAGGTGTATAAACTTTATTTGAATCGTGCGGATGCAGGTCGTCGTTTTTTGACGCAGCAAGATGTTGACCAATTAAAGCCTTTCGAGTTGCAATTAGACGAGGCCTTAAAAACCCAAGATTTTACATTTTTTAACAAATCTGTACAACTTTTAGATGCAGGTATGTTGAAAGCGGAGGCCTATTATCAAGAAGCCTTGAAACAACAATGGGATTTCACAAAGGAAGAACGCATCGAATTAGACGGTGACAAAAAACCGTATGCAAAAGACGACAACGATTTGAAAGACGTGTGGCGCAGAATGGTTAAATATGAAGTGTTGACTCGCCTTGTTTCTAAATTGGAAGACAAAGAAAAAGGTAAAGAAGAAGTTAAAGACAAAACTGAAGCCGAGCTACAGAAAAAAGCCATTGAAGAAGTCACAAAAACTTATACTGACTATTTCAAACGCATCAAAAAAACCAAGCGTACGGACAGACTTTCAACTTACGTGAACGCCTTAGCGAATGTTTTTGATCCGCATACAGAATATTTTGAACCCATCGAAAAGCAAAGTTTCGACATCAGCATGTCGGGTCGTTTGATTGGCATTGGTGCAACTTTGCAAAGTGACATTGAGAGTGAATACACAAAAGTATCGAGCATCGTGATTGGTGGGCCAGCCTTCAAACAGGGTGAATTGAAAGAAGGCGACTTGATTATGAAAGTAGCTCAAGGCGAAAAAGAAGGCGTTGACATTGTTGGCATGGACATCAACGAAGTGGTTTCTATGATTCGTGGTAAAGAAAACACGGAAGTGCGCTTGACTGTAAAAGCCAAAGCGGATGGCAAAACGAAAGTGGTTGCTATCATTCGTGAAGAAGTGATTATCAGCGAAGGTTATGCTAAATCATTAGTCATTCAAGCAACTAAAGAAAGTGAAAGAATTGGCTACATCAAATTGCCAAAATTCTATGCCGATTTTGATAAAGAAGACGGACATCAGTGTGCAGAAGATGTTGAAATTGAAATTGAAAAATTGAAAAAACTAAACGTAAAAGGTATCATCCTCGACCTCAGAAATAACGGTGGTGGTTCTTTGCGTGATGTTGTTAAAATGTCAGGCTACTTTGTGGAAGAAGGGCCAATTGTTCAAGTAAAAGATCGTCGCAATGGGCCTGAAGTGTTGAGTGACACTGACCCCTCAGTGCAATACACAGGGCCACTTGTTGTGATGGTAAATGAGTTTAGTGCTTCGGCCTCCGAAATTTTGGCAGCCGCCATGCAAGATTATGGTCGTGCAATCATTGTCGGTTCAACATCTTATGGTAAAGGTTCAGTTCAGCGTTTTTATGACCTTGATAAAATGGTACCAGGCAACAGTGACATCAAGCCATTGGGTCAGCTTAAAATGACGATGCAGAAATTCTTCCGTATCAATGGTGGTTCAACGCAATTGGAAGGCGTGAAACCTGATATTTCTTTGCCTGATAATTACACGGAAATTAACGTAGGCGAAAAAGACAATGACTATCCGATGCCTTACACAAAGATTTCGGAAGTGAAATACAATCAAGCGGTAGTTGATTTAAAGAAATTACCAAAGATTGCGGAATACAGTAAAAAACGGGTAGAAAAAAATGAAACCTTTAAGTTGATTGCTGAAAATGCAAAACGCATTAAAGAACAACGTGAAAAAAGCGAGTATTCTCTTAGTTTGAAAGAATACAGAGCCAATGATGCCAAGACAAGAGAATCAGGTAAGAGGTTTGAAAACATGATGAAACCGATTGACGGTTTCTTTGCCGAGAACTTACAAGACGATTTGACGGTTTTGAATAGCTCAGGCGATTCATCAAAAATCATTCGCAATACAGAGTGGTTGAAAGACGTGAAAAAAGATATTCACCTCTTTGAAACGACGATGATTATGAAAGATATGATTCAAAATGCCACTTTCAAAACGGCATCGGCTGAAGTGAAGAAAAATTAATTTGCTTTTTTAAATAGACAGGTTTATTTTTAAATCTGAAAACGAAATGCCTCCTGCGTCTGATTGACCCACGGAGGCATTTTATTTTCAAACATTAACACTTTCCAGCACGGCAAAAATACCATTATTAACATATTGTGGCATAGTTTTTAAGCCTATCAATTATTAATAAAATAAATTATAAATCAACTATTATTAGCAATTTATGCTCAACAATTTAATAAGTAGTTTTAAGGAATATACGACTCTCCTAATTCTTGTAAGTAATTGATTATCAAATATTTACAAGTTTTGTCGCCTATTTATTTTCGCCTACTTAAAATACTGAGGGGTCAACTTTTTCTTTAACATTTTAAAAAATGTAGGCAACATGAGAAAGGTATTACACACACTTCCACTCCTTTTTTTCGCCTTCTTTGCCACAGCTCAATCTGTTTTAGATTTGGTTAAAGAAGCGGGCGTGCAAAATGAAAAAAGTAACTATTTTAAAGCCATTGAGCTTTACAACCAAGTGATTGCAGCCGAGCCGAACAATGGCAAATGGTATTTCTATCGAGGTCAAGATTACTCGCTAACCAATGATTACAAAAAAGCTGAAGCCGATTACAGCAAAGCAATCGAGCTAACCCCTCAGTATTTTGACGCTTATCTCTCTCGTGCTATCCTACACTACACGCTCAATGAGCCTGAAAAAAGCATCAACGACTATAATCAAGCCATGCGTTATCGAAAAGATGATAACTTGCTTGTGTTTTTGCTCAACAACAGAGGCAACGCAAAAACTTTCCGTAAAGATTTTGAAAATGCCTATAAAGATTTTATGAGAGCGTATAACATTGATAATCAATCTATTACAGCTCTCGATAATTTGGGCAAAACGTTGAATCAACTCAACAGAGGAGATGAGGCTCTATATTTTTTCAAAAAAATGCTTGCTTTAGATACGTCGAGTGTGTCGGCTCATAGCGATATTGCCTACACGTTGCTTAATCTAAAACGCTTCCAAGAATCAATCGAACAGTATAATATTGTCTTAATCAGTAATCCCAATTCGCCTTTAGCTTTGAGTAACAGAGGGTTGGCAAAAATGAATATGCTGGATTACGATGGTGCTTTAGATGATGTCAACAGGTCTATTACGCTCTATCCTCAAAATTCTTATTCATACCGCAATCGAGGGATGATTTATATCGCAATGAATAAAAATACTGAGGGGTGCACGGATTTTCAACAGGCTCTGAAATTGAATTTTACGAGCAAATATGACAATGAAGTGGAGGAGTTTTATAATCATTATTGTACGACTAAAAAGAATTGATTTTTTGTTTCATTCCTAAAGAACAAGGTGTTGCTGCGTGAAGTCAGTAACACCTTTTTTTTGATTGAGAACAGGATATTAGCTCGACATTATTCGCTCCGCTAACTCGTCGCAAAGAGGACTTTTTCGGACGTGCATCATTTTTGCGCTATGGCGCAAAAATGATGCACGTCCATTAAAAGTCCTTCTGGCGACGAGTGAGCGAAGCGAATAATGTCGAGTCAGTTTACCCCACTCATGCACCTATATAAAACAACGTGTGTAAAGTATCAAAGTAAAACTAATCAGTTATTTCTACTTTTTGACAAAATAACCAATTCAAATAACTACTTTTAGCACTATATGAAAAAACTTTTTTTCAATCCAAACTGAACTTAATAAAGAAAATTAAGGTTAAAACCACAATCTAAAAGCAACCATTTTTTCACAATCCATTGATAATCAAGGTTTTATATTTTGAAAGATAAACAAGGAAACAGAATCGCCGATTTTAACGTCGGCATAGATGAGCGTGGTAAAGGTCTTGTTCGTGAAACAGAAGGAGCATTACTCGTAGCGGTACACACACCCGATAACACCGAGGAACAAGTGACAGAGTATCTCGACGAATTAGAGTTTTTGGCACTCACGGCAGGGGCTGAAACAGTCAAGCGATTTGTGCAACGTTTGCCGCATCCTGATAACCGTCATTTTGTCGGCAAAGGTAAAATGGAAGAACTTGTTACCTACATACGGACGCACGAAAACGTCAATCTCGTCATTTTTGACGATGACCTTTCACCCAAACAGCAAGGTATTTTGGAAGAAAATCTGAAAGTAAAAGTATTGGATAGGTCGAGTTTGATTTTAGATATTTTTGCTCGTCGGGCGCAAACCGCACAGGCAAAAACCCAAGTGGAGTTGGCACAATTGCAATATTTGTTGCCCCGACTGAGGGGTATGTGGTCGCATCTTGAACGCCAACGGGGTGGTATCGGCATGAGAGGCCCGGGTGAAAAAGAGATTGAAACCGACCGCCGTATTGTGCGGGATAAAATTTCGTGGTTAAAAAAAGAATTGGAAACCATTGACCGCCAAAACCAAACCCAACGCAAACAACGTGGGGCTATGATTCGGGTCGCTTTAGTCGGTTACACCAACGTTGGTAAATCAACTTTGATGAATCTGCTTTCCAAATCAGAGGTTTTTGCGGAGAATAAATTGTTTGCAACACTTGACACAACGGTGCGGAAAGTCGTTTTCGACAATGTCCCTTTTTTATTGAGTGATACGGTTGGTTTCATTAGAAAATTACCACATCATTTGGTCGAAAGTTTCAAATCCACGCTCGATGAGACCCGTGAAAGTGATATTTTAGTGCATGTTGTGGATATGGCGCACCCTCATTATGAAGACCAAATTGCGGCTGTCAATAGCACTTTGAAGGAATTGGAAGTGGCTGACAAACCCACGCTTATGGTTTTCAACAAACTCGATTTATACCGTGAAAAATATTTAGATGC
>JAYTMW010000168.1:0-2227 GCA_043728105.1 Saprospiraceae bacterium
TGCAAGCAGTATTTTCATACTTACAGGAATGTCTCCACGATGGACTGCTATTTTCTCCCATTAAGAAGTCAGCTTAAAGTATATGAAGCTGCTAGCCAATGAAAATTTTCCGTATGCAAGTATTTATTACTTAAGAGACAAAGGTTACGATGTTTTATCTATCGGGATTGACAATCCGAGCATTTTGGATTCAGAAATTATGAACATTGCTATCAATGAAGAAAGAACGATTCTAACATTTGACAGAGATTATGGCGAGTTAATATTTCGATACAATTACAAACCGGAAAAAGGAGTAATTTATTTAAGACTAGACAAATATGAACCACATGAACCTGGTCTGATTGTCGAACGCCTTTTGGTCGATATGGAAATTGACATTACCCGAGCTTTGACGGTAATTGATAAAAGTGGTATTCGTCAGAGAAAGTATTAAAGGCACCAAACGCTAACATCAGCTTTGTGCAAGTGTGGCTTTAGCAAATGCAATGAACTTACGTATAAGTATAGGTCTCTGACCTCATGCCAGTTGTTAAGAGAACAACGCTTATCCCACGTTCTGATCCCGCAGTTGCGGGACTGCGGAACACCTCGAACAACTATGGTTTGGGATAGACGCAACTGGCCTACCCTTAGGACAGATCTTTTATTTTGCATTTTGCTCTGTAGGAGCACCCTGTTTATAGAAAATTATACCTGAATTAAATATAAAAGCTCCGTAGGTGCTTCCTATTCAATACTTATTAGGCGGCACCTTTGGAGCCGGAAACTTAAAATCCTGATTTTACTACAAACAGGATGCTCCTCCGGAGCGTCAAGCTATCTTTTGAGTGCTGAAATTGAAAAAATTTAACCTCTTCTGGTTTGTATACACATGGTAGGCAACAGACAGCGACGGAAGAACAGCGTTGATAAATGTCGTAATTGAAAATAAGCCGGACTTTATCTATTGGCTGGTTGACAAAGGAGCTAATGTTAATGCAGAAGATAGAATTGGTTATTCCGTTTTGCATTTTGCGGCACAGAGAAGTTGCCCCCTTCAAGATTTATCTCTCCTCCAAATATGGTAGAAGTATTGCATTGTTTCAATTGCACAACCCATGTTTTCGTAAAACTTACAAGCCGGAATATTATCTCCCTGGGTAACAACCTGAATGTGATGATATCCATGGTCATAAGCCCATTTTTCTGCATGCTCAAAAAGCATGCTCCCAATTCCTTTTTTTCTGTAGTTCGAATCAACCGCTACCATTTCAAAATCCGCTCTGTTATCCTTTTCACTTACCGTTACAAATCCGGTGATATCATTGTGGAGCCTGTGGACAAAAACTTCTTTCGCTAATTCTTTACTTACCGATTTTATAACCCACAGTTTATATAATTCTTCAAACTTAGTCTGCCCAATATTTTTATCTACATTAAACCTTGAGTAGATGCCACTCTGTATGGCAAGGTCAAGCAAAATGCTATTTGGTAAGTCGTATTCATACGAAGATATCAATGGGTAATACTTCGCTGAACTGCCAACCTCTTTTACATATTTTGTCTTTTTATCTACCAGTTTTATTTCCAATGTATCCGAAGATTCTAAGAATAATTCTTTGGGCGATGCATAATAGGCAAGTTTAAATTTACCTGCTTCCATAAGAAAATCGATTGCTCTGGCATCTTCATTATTCTCAATCGGGCCCTCAATTCTGCATACATTGAAATCAAAAAAGTCAGAATCCCAATCTAATTTCAACAACTGTTGTTTCATATCAACGCTCTGTTTTTATAGGCGGTCAAAGTATTTCATGCTTCGCGAATATGCGTTACTAAAATCTCTAACCATAATTTTATTCAATTTAAAACCATACGCTGATTGCTGTTGCTTGCTATGGTTTGTTTTAATAAGAGTTATCGGATCAAGCTACAGTAAGTATACCCGATGCTTGACCGACTTTGAATTGTCCTTTCGGTGCGGTCAATTTATTGTAAGTGATATTCTTAGATTGACCGCCTAAAGGTTACATTCAATGTCACTAACTTAAGGCTTTTAGGCATTTTCGTTATTCTCCCGATATATCGGGATTTCGGAATCCCCTGGATCATGGTAGTACAAACTCCAGGGGATGCTGAAATAAATTCAGCATGACGGCTCTCCTTTCACAATGCTTGTTACCCAAATATTCTTAAGTTAATGACATTGGGTTTACATTCTAAATCTTCAGCTTTTCAAAAAAGA